>DASQHH010000457.1:0-2923 GCA_035632195.1 Vicinamibacterales bacterium | reverse complement strand
CGGCGCCCGGCGACAGCGGCACTTCCTTCGCGATGGCGGCGAGCGCCAGGAGCTCGTCGGAACCGGCGCGCGCGAAGATCGGCACGTTCTGGAGCACCAGCGCCCGCTCGACCGGCAGCAGCGCCGTCGCACGCGGCTGCGCCCCGAAGGAATTCACCGGAACGATCGGCGGCAGCACGATCTTCGTGGCGCCGGAACGCCGCATCTGGCTCCGGAACAGCCCCTCGGCGAGGTGCGCGTTGTTCGACAGCAGCGTCAGAAAATCCTCGGCGCTGATCGTCAGGGCAATCGTCGGCTCGATCGCCGTGACCGCCGCCGGCGCCGGCGCTTCCTCGAGGATCGCGTCCAGGCCGATCACCGCCGGAGCAGCAATCTCGATCGTGGCGGCGCCGCGCTCGTCGCCCGCGATCACCGACACGCGGCCGTCGAGCAGGAATTCGAGCGACGTCCGCGCGGCTTCGTCGCCGGCCCGCTGCCCCGCCTCGTAGCGCACCTGCTTGCCGATGGCCGCGATGCGAAACAGCTCGTCCACGGTCACCAGTTCGAAGAGCGGGACGCGACGCAGGCGGCTCGCCACCTCGACGGCGGGCAGCGGCTCGAGCCATTTGGCGCGCCGGTCTTCGGTCGGCATCCGCCACGATGCGAGCGCCCACGAGGCCGCTTCGAACACGCCGAAGTCGCGGACGTCGCGGTGCGCCAGCGCGTGCTCCAGATCGGCGGACAGTCGGTCCATGCGCCGCGACTCGACGTAGTGAATCGCCGCAGAGGCCACCGCCTGGTCCTCGTCGTGAACGAGCTGCGCGATCGTCTCCTCGAGATCCCGCGGCCGGGATCGGATGATGACGTTCGCGCGCCGGACGCGATCGTCGGCCGGCATTTCCTCGACGACGAGCATGATGCGTTTGCGCAGTTCGCCCTTCAGCAGGTTGTCCAGAAACTCCGCGGCGCTGGCGCGGGCGCGGGCGTCGCCACGCTCGAGCGCCCACCGCGCGCCGGCGATGTCCTTCCAGCCGTACATCAATCCGAGGAGCCGGTAGATCCGATCCTTCGTCCGCTCGATCTTCTCCTCGATGGCGCGCGCGATCAGCGTGCCGTCCGCCCGCGGGTCGCCGCGCCGCAGGTTGTCGCCGAGGCTGAGGTACTGGAAGAACACCATCGCCTGCCGTCCGGCCTGCGCCTCGAGCTTCGCGCGGTCGACGGTGAGGTCGGCGCGCTCGCGGACGACGGCTTCGAGCGCCGAGAGCGCCTTGAAACGGAGAAACCCGTCGGGGTCGTCGAGCGTCGCTGCCAGCAGATCCGCCGAGGCCTGCGACGGAATCCTCGCGAGCGTGACGGGAATGTGCCGCCGCACCCAGGAGTCTTCTTCCGGATCGCGCAGGAAGTGGCCCATCGCCGGGACAATCGACTCGCCGTATCCGACCAGCACTTCGCGGGCCGCGGCCTTCAGCATGCGATGGCGCAGCAGCGCGACCAGCGGCGGCACGAACAGGGCGTTCGACGCGCCGATGACGCCCGCGCTTTTGATCGCCTCGAGCGCGACCGACATGTCCGGATCGTAGAAGAGCGGCAGCAGCAGCTGCTGCAGGCGCGCGTTCGACATCGACGGCATCGCGCGGGCCACTTCGCGCCGCGTCGCAACCGCGGATTCGCGGGCATCGTCGATCAGCGCCCGGAGCGCCGTGAACGCCGCCGAGACGTCCGCCTCGTCCCGGCTGCCGCCGAGGGCGATCGCGGCGGTGATGACGAGGCGAGGGTCGTGGTCGTCGAGATACGGCCGCATCAGCTCGACGGCGCGTTCGCGCCGGAGGGTGGCCAGCGCGCGGACTGCGGCGGCCCGCACGTCGTAATCCGCATCGGTCAGCGATCGCTCGACCGCGGTCAGCCACCGGTCGCCGACCTCCGGCGCCACGCCTTCCATGGCGCTCAGGGCGCGGGCGCGCACCCGCGCCGATTCGTGATGCAGCAGCAGCGGCGTGATCAGGTTGCGCTTGCCGATCGACTCGAGGATGTCGATCGCGTAGACGGCGCGGTTCGCGTCGGCGTTGGCCAGCTCCTCCACCAGGGCTTCGATCGTCGCCAGATCGGCCACGTTGACCCGCTCAGCGGTGCCGACGTCGAGATCGTGCCGTGCGATGCTCTGGCGGAACGACTGCACGTACTGACGCTTCGCGCGCACGGCCATGAAGTACCAGAGGACCGTCAGCCCCGCGCTCACCCAGCTGAGCTGGTACCAGGTGAAATGCAGTCCCCACGGCTGCACGAGGACCAGAATCAGCACGGCGCCGACGCCTCGAGTCACGCGGTCGACCGTGACGTCGACAAATGGTTTCACCTCCTGCCGCAGGGTGCTCGGCAGCGGCAGGAAGAGCACCTCGCGCGTCGTCTTGTCGACCGAATAGCGCAGGGATCGATCGCCGATCGTGACGATCATCATGGCGCGCGAGCGGTCCGCATCCGCCGCCCTGGCGGCAGGGGCGGAGGACGAGAAGGGCGTGACCATCGCGCGCGCGATCGAACTCATCACCCAATCGAAGCAGGTGCAGGTGGTCGCGCTGGTGATCGCGTTCGGATCGCTCGGCGCGGGAATCATCGACCAGCAGGTGAACATGGCCGCGGAAAGTCTCGGCCATGCCAGCGACGTCAGCAGGTTTCTCGCCCAGATCCGGTTCGGCCTTTCCGCGGCCGCGTTCGTCATCCAGATGTGGGGGACGCCGCTCATCCATCGATACCTCGGAGTCGGGTTCGCGCTGCTGATCCTGCCGACGAACCTCGGCGCCACGGCCGCCGCGATTCTCCTGACCCGAAACATCTGGGCGCCGGCCGTCGCCACGATCGGCGATCGATCGCTGCGCTATTCGGTCGACAAGACGACGCGCGAGGTGCTCTTCCTGCCGCTGCCGAGCACCCTGCGGCAGGAGGTGAA
>DASQHH010000456.1:0-4133 GCA_035632195.1 Vicinamibacterales bacterium | reverse complement strand
TGGTGGGAGCGCGGGACGCACGTCGCGAACGTTCGCGGCCGGCTGCTGACGTCGCTCATCGTCGACCCGCCGGACGGCCGCGTTCCTGCGCTGACCGCGGAGGCGCAGAAACGCAACGCGGAGCGCGCGGCCGATCGGCGCCAGCATCCGGCGGACGGCCCCGAGAGCCGGTCGCTCGGCGAACGGTGCCTGATGTTCAACGCCGGCCCGCCGATGCTGCCGGGGCCGTACAACAATTACGTCCAGATTTTTCAGATGGACCGCGCGGTGGTCATTCTCAACGAGATGATCCACGACACACGGATCGTGCCGGTCGGTGCGGACGGCGCCGGCGCGCACCCGCCGCCGTCGATCCGCCGCTGGCAGGGCGATTCACGAGGCCGCTGGGACGGCGCGACGTTCGTGGTCGACCCGACCACCTTCACCGACAAGACCAACTTCCGCGGCTCGGGCGAGCGCCTGCACCTCGTCGAGCGCTTCACGCGCGTCGACCCGCGGACGCTGCTCTACGAATTCACCGTGGACGATCCCTCGACGTTCACGCGTCCGTGGTCGGCCGCCCTGCCGATGACGAAGACGGCCGACCGCGTGTTCGAGTACGCGTGCCATGAGGGCAACTACGCGCTCGCGGACATCCTGCGCGGCGCTCGGGCGGAAGAGAAAAGATAGGCCCCCTACTCGGCTCGGAACATCATCGCGATCTTCATCACGACTTCGATTGGCACGCAGTCGAGGTACGTCGGCGTGAACTGCCACTGTCCCGCCGCCGCAATCGCCGCCTTCGCGTAGTCCGGATCCGCCGTACCGTCCACGGTCAGCGTCTTGACGTTGCCGTCCGTCCCGATGACCCCGACCAGCGAGACGAACCCGCCGTCCGTGCGCCCCTCCGGGTAGGCCGGCTTCACGTCCGTGATCTTCGTCGGCGGCTCGATGCTGCCTCCGACCGTCGTGCCGGCGCAGCGGGCCCCATTCGGATCGCGCTGCGGCGTCGGCTTGCGCGGCACCGTCGTCGGCGCGACGGGGGTGGTTCCCGGGGCCGGCGGCGTGATGGTGAGCGTCTCCTGGAGGTTGCCGACGCGCAGCGTCACGTCCTGCGACGCGTTCTCGCCCGGAGCCAGTGTGACGGTCGAGTGCAGCGGCGCGAACCCCATCTCGACGGCGTCGAGCACGTAGCTGCCCGACGGCAGCGATGCAAACGAGAACCGGCCGCTGCCGTCGGTCCGCTGCTCCGCTTTGACGCCGGTCGCGCTGTTGGTCAGGGACACGGCGACGTTCGGCAGCACCTTTCCGAGCTGATCCGACAGCGAACCGGACAGCGCGGCCGGGCCGCTCTGTCCGCCGAAGCCGGCGAGCGGCACGGTGACGGCCGCCAGCGCGAGGACGATGGCCGCGAGGGCGGCGCGGGTGATGGGCGTGCGGTTGAGACCGGCGTTCAACATGGCGCGAACTCTCCTTTCGAGACCCGACTGCCGCGCCATGGCCGACGCGGGCACGAGCGAAAACGTGGGACGCGCGGACACCAGCGCGCGGGCGAGGTCGACGAGCTCGGCCGCGTACGCGCCCCCGGCGACGCCGAGCGCGAGCACGGCATCGTCCGCCGCCTGCTCGCCTTCCAGACCGATGCGGCGCCGGAGCGCCCAGACGAGCGGATTGAACCAGTAAACGATGGCGAGCGCTTCGCCGGCCATCTGCGCGATCCAGTCGTGCCGCTTCACGTGCGCGAGCTCGTGGCCGAGGACGATGCGCACGCGCTCGTCCGACCACTGATGCGACACCGCGGGCAGGACGATCTGCGGACGGACGAATCCCCAGGTGGCCAGCAGCGATGCATGGGGACTCTCGAGCAGCCGCACGCGGCGCGACAGTCCGTATGCGCGCGAAAGCGCGTCAGCCGCCTCGCGCAGCGGACCCTCGTCAATCGGCGTCGCCCGCGCGGCAATCCAGGCAAGGCGCGCGAACCCGGCGGCGAGAACGAGCGCGCCGATCGCAACCCCGGCCAGCCACACGATGCCGGCCATGCCGGCAGCGCCCTCGAGGAGCGTCGGTCCGCGGGACAAGGCGACGCCGGCAGCCGCGGCCGGCGCGTCCTGGATCGTCGCGAGCACGCCGCCCGCGTCCACGACCTGGCGCACCGTCCAGACGGGCACGATCGCCTGCAGCAGCGGCGTCAGCGCAGCGCAGACGGCGGCGATGGCGAGAACGCTGTGGCGCACCGCTGCGGATCGGCGGCCCATCACGGCGGCCGCGGCGAGCGCGACGGCCGCGATCACGGACACCTTCATCGTCGCGCCGGCTGCGAACGCAAGGGCTGCGCTCATCGCGATCCTTCCTTTGAGTCTTTCAGTTTGGACACGAGCGCCGCGATGCGATCGAGCTCTTCACGCGAAAGCTTGGACGCGTCGCCGCCGATCAGCGCCGCGACCGTCTTTTCGGCCGACCCGTCGAAGAACGTGTCGACGAGATGGCGGAGCGCCGATTTGCGTGCCGTGGTCCGCGGCAGCGCGGGGCTGTAGACGTATCGCAGCCCCTCCTCCTCGTGGCGCACGTGGCCTTTCTCTTCGAGGACGCGCAGCTGCGTGCGGACGGTCGAGTAGTTCGGCTCGCCGGACAGCTCCCCCATCACGTCGGCGGCCGTGGCGCGGCCGAGGCGGTACAGGATGTCCATGATCTGCCGTTCGCGCCGGGTCAGGTCGCGGTGCGTAGCCAAGGTGTTATGTGTATAACACACGTGCTACGCACATAGCAAGGCCGTCAGGACGTCTGGTCGAAGAAGGTCTCGACGCGCGGGGCGATGCGGGGCGGGCGCGATTCGGCCAGCCGGGCGCCCGGCGCCGGCGGCCGCATGCGGGTGAAGAAATCAATTGCCGCGTCGACGTTGCGGCGCAGGACCTCCTGGTCCGGCTCGAGCGAGTAGTTGCCGCGATCCTGCAGGTTGCCGACGATGATCCCGTCGCTGCGCGGATTGATGGTCGCCTGCCCGCCGCTCGACGACCGGCCGCTCGCCCGGTACGTGACCTCCGCCTGCGGCACGATGGCCGTCAGCTGCCCCTTGATCGGCACGAGCTCCTTGTCGTCGAAGAGCGTCGCCGAGCCGAGGCCGGTGCAGTTCACGACGACAGGCTCCTCGAGCGTCATCAGGTCCCGCGGCGTCTCGAACGTCCGGATGACGATGCGTCCGCCGTGCTCCAGAAAGTCGCGGACGAGCGCGTCCATGTAAATGTTCGGCTCGATCGACAGCGCGAGCGTACGCGTGGCGTACTTCGTCGGAAACGGATGCTCGCCCGGGCCGAGCAGCTCGCGGTGCAGGTTCGGCCGCAGGTAATCGGGCAGCAGGTCGGCGTCCGTCGCCGTATTCGCCTCGTCGCCGCGTCCGCCCTGTCCACCCCTTCCCCCGCGTCCGCCGGCCGGATCGTCCGTCGCGTTGTACGCGTCCATCCAGTACACGCCATACTTGCGGCCGACCATGAGCTGCAGCTCGCGGTACGACAGATCCGCAGCGCGGAGAAACTGCGCGTCCCATTCCGGCGTGCGCCGATCGCGGCTGACGAGCGCGGTCGTCGGCGTGAAGCCGGCGAGCGACATGTTCGACGTCGTGTTGGGCGGAACGGTGGCGGCGTAGATCGTAACGGCGAATCCGCGCCGCTGAAGCTGCCGCGCGGACGTCAGTCCGGGCGAACCGCAGCCGAGAACGGCAACCCGCCGTTCCGCCGTCTGCTGCGCGAACTCGGAGACCATGACGCCGCAGCCCCAGGCGAGCGACATGCCGGCGCCGGCATGGCCGTAGTTGTGGATGAGCGTCTTCGCGTCGAGCTTGGTCGCGCGCAGGACGAACCCGGAATCGCGGTGCGGGCGCAGACCGACGGTCGTGCGCAGCACGCGGTCCCACGAGACGTGGACCGGCGCCAGGTTGACCATTGGACGCCGAGGCCGCGTCGGCTGCCGGGTAGAGGAGGTGGCGCAGCCGCCGAGGCCGATACCTGCGAGCGCGGCGCTGCCGGAGGCAAGAAATGCGCGGCGGTTCATGTGCGGGGCGATTCTGTCAGGTCAGGGTTCAAGGTTCAAGGTTCACGGTTCCCGGTTCACGGTAGCAGGGTTCTTGGGTTCGGGTTCGGGTTCGGGCGCTGACGAACCCG
>DASQHH010000455.1:0-2444 GCA_035632195.1 Vicinamibacterales bacterium | reverse complement strand
GCCTCGCGCGGGCAGCTGGTCGCCCAGGGTTTGATCGAATCGGGGCTGCTGGCCGCAGGCGGCGTCGCGGGCGGGATCCTCATCGCCAATCTCGCCGTGGCGGCGCTGGCCCGCGTCGATCCCGAGTCGTTTCCGCGTCTCTCGGGCGTCCGGTTCGATCCGATGGTCTTTGCCTTTGCAGTGGGACTCGGACTCGTGACGACACTTGCTGCGGGCGTGTTTCCGTCGATGCAGGCGGCGACTGCCGCCCCGCTGCGCACGATCACGCACGCGCCGACCCGGCGCCACCGGCGCCTGCAGCAGCTGCTCTGCGTTGCGCAGCTCGGCGCCGCGCTCGTACTGCTCGTCGGTGCGATGCTGTTCGGCCGCAGTCTGGTCGATCTGCTCGCCAGCGACCTCGGCGTCGTGTCGGAACACGTCGTCACCGCCTCCGTCAACAGCGCGTTCGGCCGTCCGCACACCGCGGACGAGATTGCCGGGACCATGCTGAAGACAGTCGAGCGTGTGCAGGCGATCCCTGGCGTTCGCGCAGCAGGCGCCGGCACGAGCCTGCCGCCGGACACGAGTCGAATGATGATCTCGCTGCGCCGGAAGGGCGACGACGTGGACTACGTCGCCAGCGCCGTCTCGTGCACGCCGGGCTACTTCAACGCCCTCGGCATGCGTCTGCTGAAGGGCCGGTTCTTCACCGCAGCCGACGACGCGCAGCACACGCCGGTCGTCATCGTGAGCGCCACCACGGCGCGGCACCTGTTCGGCGGCGGCGACCCGGTCGGACAGACGTTCCACGTGCCGAAATTCCAGTATTTGCGGACTGCCGGCACCGACGCCACCGTCGTCGGCGTCGTCTCTGACGTGAAGTACTCCGGCATCGACCGGGCCGCCGGCGATCAGATCTACTGGTCGATGGCGCAGGCGCCGTGGCTGTCGACGTTCATCACGATTAGAACGGCCGCGGACCTGAACATCGCATCGGAGTTGAGGCACGCCGTCGCGTCCGTCGATCCAACCGTCACGGTGTCGTCGATCAAACCGCTCGACGACGTCATCGCCGCGGCGACCGCCCCGGCGCGGTTCCGCACGACGCTGATTGCGACATTCGCCGTCATCGGCCTCTCCATCGCCTCGATCGGCCTGTATGGGATCGTCGCCTACACCGTCTCTCAGCGCACGACTGAAATCGGCGTGCGAGTGGCGCTTGGAGCCGGCACGCGCGATGTGATGTCGCTCGTCCTGCGCGAGGGACTCGCAGTCGCAATTGCAGGGGTGGCCGTGGGTGTTCCGGCCGCATACGCGACGTCCCGGACGTTCGCCGCTCTGCTTTTCGGGGTGAAGCCAACGGACGTCTTCACGTACGTCGCGTCGGCAATCACGCTGATCGTCGTGGCGCTCGCCGCCAGCTACGCGCCCGCCCGCCGCGCGGCCTCAGTCGACCCGATCGTTGCGCTCCGCACCGAGTAGGCGACGAAGTCGGCCGTCGAAGAGCTCGATGTGCCGCTTCGCCTGAGCCATCCAACGAGGATCGTGGGTGACGACGCAGACCGTGGCGCCGGCGGCGTGAAGCTCGTTGAAGAGCCGCATCAGCGATTCGCCGCTCTTCGAGTCGAGATTGCCGGTCGGCTCGTCGGCGAGCAGGATCAGCGGACGCCCGGTGATCGCGCGGGCGACGGCGACCAGCTGTTGATGGCCGCCCGACAGCGACCCGGGGCGCGACTTCGCCCGCGCGCTGAGGCCGACCCGCTCGAGGGCGGCATCGACACGCGCCTTGCGGTCGGCGGGCGCCACCCCACGGACAGTGAGCGGATACTCGACGTTCTCGAAGACAGTCAGGTCGCCGATTAGATTGAAGCTCTGGAAGATGAGTCCGACGTCCAGGTTGCGAACCCGGGCTCGCTCGCCGGGGGAAAGGGTGTCGGTGTCGCGGCCGTCCAGCCAGTAGCGGCCCTTCGTCGGCGTGTCGAGCAGCGCCAGAATCGACAGAAGCGTCGATTTCCCACATCCGGACGGTCCGGAAACGGCGACAAACTCCCCGCGTTGAATATCCAGCGAAATGTCGTCCAGCGCCCGCGTCTCCTCGTCGGCGTCGCCTCTGAAGATCTTGCTGACGTGTTCGAGCCGAATCAGCGGCAGACTTGTGTCAACGACCGATTTCGACTCCGCAGCAGCGTCTCGCCTGCGCCACCAGGGCATTTGCCGGGTTTAGACGAAGGACGGCGGTTTGGGGGTGGTGTAATTCCTACTTGCCCCCCTTCCATTATTCTTTCAATGGCTTCAGTTTCAGGGTGCCCCCGTGCAATTGTTACGCGCTCCCCTGCCACTTTGTGTCGTTCCACTTCTATTGACGCCGGGCCGCATGTAACTTGTGCGCGCCCCCCGCCAGCTTTTCCGGTGCCCACAATGATTCTTCCGGGGGTGTGTTCCGCGTCAGTTCGCCCCAGTTTTAT
>DASQHH010000454.1:0-3536 GCA_035632195.1 Vicinamibacterales bacterium | reverse complement strand
CGGCGCCGCCGCCCGACGCGCCGATGCCGGCTGCCTCGTCCGGGTTCGAGCTGCTCACGCCGGGCGAGGCCGCTCCAGACGGGGCGTTCGTCGACCAGGACGGCAAGAAGCGGCGCTTCGACGGCTTCAAGGGATCGACCGTCGTCATGACTTTCATCTACACGCGGTGTCCGCTGCCGACGTTCTGTCCGCTGATGGACCGGCATTTCGCCGCGATGCAGAAGCCGCTGAAGACCGACCCCGCCCTCAAGGACGTCCACCTGGTCACAGTCAGCATCGATCCGGAAGTCGACACGCCTGCGGTCCTGAAAAAGCACGCGAAAGAGCTGGACGCGGACCTGACGCGGTGGACGTTTCTGACCGGGAACCGCGACGACATCGATCAGTTCGCCGCGCGCTTCGGATTGTCGGTCAGCCGCGCGATGAACGACCCGCGCGACATCACGCACAACCTCCGCACGGTCATCATCGACCGGAACGGGAAGCTGGTGAAGAGCTACACCGGCAACGACTGGACCCCCGCCCAGGTCCTCGATGAGCTTCACCGCCTCTGAGCGGAGGCTGATTGCGCGCCTGAGGACGCCCGCCGCGGTCCAGGCGTTCCTCAATCGTCTGCCGTACAACGAAGAGCCGCACGGCCGCGCCACCCTGCGCAGCTTCCGCGGCGTCGTCCGCCGCGGCTGCGCCCATTGTCTCGAAGCGGCGCTGTTCGCGGCCGTCGTCCTCGAGCAGCATGGCTATCCGCCGCTCGTCCTCAGCTTCGAATCGATCGACGAGCTCGATCACGTGATCTTCGTCTACCGCCGGCCCGGGAAGAAGACTCGATGGGGATCGATCGCCCGTTCGCGGGACCCGGGACTCCACGGACGCAGACCGGTGTTCGCAACGCCGCGCGCGCTCGCGCTCAGCTATGTGGATCCGTACGTCGACTTCACGGGCCGCGTGACCGGATACGCGGTCGTCGACCTTCGGTGCATGGGCGGCTACGACTGGCGGCTGGCGGACACCAACGTGTGGAAAGTGGAACGGATGCTGCTCGACTATCCGCACCGGAGGATCCGGACGTCGAACCGGCGCATCGACGCGCTGCGGAAGAAATATCGCGCGTTTCGGGCCGCGAATCCAGGCAGGAAGCCGGTCTTCTATCGCGGGCGCGGGCGCTGGACTCCTCTGCCCGACTGCTTTTCCTAATCCAGATCGAAATCGCGAAGGGGCTTGCTGACCGGCTCCTGCTTCGCCTGCTTGAGGGCCTCCTCGAACCGCTTCGACAGCGCGTCGCCGCGGGTTCTCTCGGACTCGACCGACTGCTGGAAGATCGCCTCGCGACGGCGCTCTTCTTCCGCGAGGATCCGCTGGGCGTCGCTCAGCTCCGGCTTGTTGCCGCGGTCCGGCTCTTTGTGCGACACGACGCGCCCCAGATTGGTGTCGACGACGAGCGTCGCCTGACAGCAGGGACACGAGATCTCGAGCTCGGATTTGAGCCGGGCCATCACTTCTTTCCTTTCAGCGCGCGCGCCAGGCCGGCGAGGCCGCCGACTTCGAAGTCCTTCACGATCTCGATCGGCTTGCCGTTGGGCAGCGTCGCCTTGAGCCGCAGGTCGGTGATCTGCTGATGGCGGTAGTCGAAGCGATGGCCGAATCCCTCGGTCAAGGCGTCGAGCGGCGTCTGGTATCTTTCGCCCGGCGAGATCATCGGCACCGTGACGCGGTACTGACGGTTCAGCCACACCTCGACGCCGATCCACGGTGTTCCGGTCCGGTTTTCGACGGTCAGCCGATTCGATTCGAGCGTGAGCGGGTCGGGCGGCGGCGGCGCGCACGCGATCGACATCGACAGCGCGACGATGCCGATGGCCGCGAACGTCCGGGGTGAAAGCACGCGGACTATCATAGCGTAGTGACTCACGCGCCGCGGCTGCGCGTCGCGACTTACAACGTGCACCGGTGCCGCGGTCTCGACGGCCGCACGCGTCCCGAGCGGATCGCGCGCGTGCTCCGCGCCATCGGCGCAGACGTCGTGGCGCTGCAGGAAGTCGTCGGCGCGGGTCCGCGCGGAGGCGGCCACGCCGAGGAGATCGGCGCGGCGCTCGGCATGGGCTGGGTGATGGCGCCTGCGCGGCAGCTGCGCGGCCATCAGTTCGGCAACGCGGTGCTGAGCCGCTTTCCGATCACGCAGCACCTCGCGCACGATCTCTCGTGGAAGACGTGCGAGCCGCGCCGCGTCCAGCGCGTCGACGTCTCGATCGACGGCTCCATGCTCCACGTCTATAACGTCCATTTCGGCACGGCCATCCTCGAGCGGACGCACCAGGCGGAGCGGCTCGCGGCGATCGTTTCCGACCGCTACGTGACGGGGCCCAAGATCGTGCTCGGCGATTTCAACGAGTGGATGCGCGGAAGGGCGACGGCCATCCTCTCCGCGCGGCTGCACAGCGTGGATCTGCGGAACTACCTGCGGCGGCACCGCACGTATCCGGGACTGTTCCCGATCCTGCACCTCGATCACATCTATTACGCGGGCCGCGTGGACATCGTCGGCGTCGAGCTGGCGCGGACGCGGCTGTCACTCGTCGCGTCGGACCACCTGCCGCTCGTCGCCGACGTGCGCGTCGGGTAATCCGCGCCTGTCGTTCGAGGTGCGGGGTGCGACGTTCGTCGTCTTACTCGGCTTCCTCCGCGAGCTCCAACGAGATCGGCGCGCGCTCGATGAGCGTCGGCACGGTGTTCGTGCCCCGCCGTGCTTTGAGAACACGCGCTTCCTCGTAAATCCGCTCCGGCACCGACTGCAGGTCCCAGGCGAGCCCGACCGCCTTCATCGCACGGATGACGTACCAGGTCGGATCGAACTCCCACCAGTAGAAGCCGTTGCGCGCTGCGCGCTGATAGCGGTGGTGGTTGTTGTGCCAGCCCTCGCCCACCGCGAAGAACGCCGTGAACGCGTTGTTGCGCGACTCGTCACGCGTGTCGAACCGCCGCGACCCGAACAGGTGGTTGACCGTATTGATGCAGAACGTCGCGTGCGCGAGCGTCGTCGTGGGCAGGCAGAAGCCCCAGACCAGCCAGGGCACCCCCCCGATCGCGGACATCAGGACGGCGAGGGCCGCGGGCGGCACGTAATGGTACTTGTCGAGCCACGCGATTTCCGGAAACACCGAGAAGTCGCGGACGACGGGATTCGACGCATCGAGGGTGTCGTGCCTGGTATCGTTCAGGAACCATCCGATGTGCGCGTAGTAGAGGCCGCTCACCATCGGGCTGTGCGGATCGCCGTCGCGGTCCGCGAAGCGATGGTGGTTGACGTGGTGGCCGGCCCACCACAGCGGACCCTTCTGCATCGACGACGTCCCGATCAGGGTCCAGACGAACCGCGTCCAGCGGTTCATGCGGAACGCGCGGTGCGCGTAGTAGCGGTGGTACGCGAGCGTCAGCGAGACGGCTCGGACGAAGTGCGACGCGGCCCACAGGGCGACGAGCGGCCAGCGGAACGGCGACGCCACGAACACGAGCAGCGCGGATGCCTGGACGAGCCAGAAGAT
>DASQHH010000453.1:0-2492 GCA_035632195.1 Vicinamibacterales bacterium | reverse complement strand
CTGGTCGCGCTGGGCCAGCGCGGGATCGTGTTTCGCGCGCATCACGCTGTCTTCCCGGCTGTGACCCGGGTCAACGTGGCGACATTCATGACGGGCGTTTATCCGGAGGCGCACGGCCTGCTCGGCAACAACATCTTCATACCGTCGGTGAATCCAGCGCGGGGGCTCGATACGGGATCGCGCGAGAATCTGGAGGCCGTCGCACGCGCGGAAGGAACGTTGCTCACCGCGCCGACGCTGGCTGAAATCCTGGAGCGTAGCGGCAAGAAACTGGTGGGCATCGGGTCAGGAACGAGCGGCGCGGCGTTCCTGCTGGATCCGACGATCGCCAACGGCGCAATCATCCATCAGGAGTTCACCCGGCCTGAATCGCTGGCCGCTACGGTCCTCGCGACGCTCGGCCCTCCGCCGGCGGGCGCCATGCCGAACGAAGCGTTGAATCGCCGGGTGGTCGACGCCTACGAGGCCATTGCGCTCGAACGGCTGCACCCCGACGTGACGGTGCTGTGGATCAGCGATCCCGATCACACGGCACACAACAAAGGCATCGGCACGCCGGTCACGCTCCGCGCGCTCGAACTCGTCGACGCCAACATCGGCCGCATCGAGGATTCACTGAAGGCGCGCGGCCTCCTCGACCGCACCGACATCATCGTGACGTCCGATCACGGATTCTCGACGCACGGCGGGACGCTCAACCTCGAAGCGATCGTCCGTCCGTACGCGCCGGTGGTGGTGTCCGAAGGCGCGATCTACGTCACCGGCGGCGATCGTGACGCGCGCGTCCGCGCCATTGTTGCGGCACTGCAGCGGAACGCGGACGTCGGCGCGATTTTCACGCGAGGCGGAGAGGTGGCCGGGACGCTGCCGTTCGACGTCGTGCGTTACGGTCACGCGCGCGCCGGAGACGTGCTGGTGTCGGCGAACTGGACGCGCGAAAAGAACGACGAAGGCTATGAGGGGCGCACGACCGATCGCGGCGTGGCCGGGCACGGCGCGTCGAGCCCGTACGACATCCACAACGTGCTGATCGCGGCCGGTCCGGATTTCCGGTCCACGGCGTCGAGTGACGCGCCGACGGGCAACGTCGATCTGACGCCGACGCTGCTCCGGCTGCTCGGGCTACCGGTTCCGCCGTTGATGACGGGCCGGGTCGTCGAGGAGGCGCTGCGCGGCGGCTCTGCGCCCGCCGTGTCGCACGAGACGCAGACCGTTCGATCCGCCGACGGCGCCTATGAGTTGACTGCGCACATCTCGATCGCCGCCGGCCGCCGCTACCTTGACGACACGGAAGTCAAACGGCGACAATGACTGGTCTCCAGTCATGAAGAGAGCGGAACGGCAGCACCTGAAAGAGAACGAGCTCGAGCGGATCGCCCGCGAAACGCGGGAGATGGTCGAAAAGCGGCGCAGTGAGCTGACCGCGATCGTGGCGGTTGTGGCGGTGGTCGCAGTCATTGCGCTCGGGTTTCTCATGTGGCGGAGCCAGGTGCAGAGCAGGGCGTCGGGACTCCTCGCGCAGGCGGAAGCCGTGCAGGACGCGCGCGTCGGCCCCCCGGGCGTGCCGGGCGCGGGACTGACGTTCCCAACGGAGAAAGAACGCGCACAAGCGGCGCAGTCGAAGTTCAAGGCTGCTGCGGACGCGTATCCGAAGACCGACGCGGGCATCTACGCGCGCTATCAGGAAGCTGGCGAGTGGATGACGCTTGACAACCCGAAGGAAGCCGCCCGCGTGTATCAGGACGTCATCGATCGCGCGGGCACTGGCATCTACGGAGAGATGGCGAAGCTCGGTCTCGCCGAGGCGCAGGCACGCCAGGGACAGTACGATCCGGCGATCAACACCTTCAAGGACATGGCGCAGCGCAAGGACGGTCCGCTGCCGGTCGACGGCATCCTGATGCAGCTGGGTCGGACGTACCTGGAAGCGGGGAAGGCGAACGACGCGAAGCAGACCTTCACGCGCATCGTCGACGAATATCCGGATTCACCGTTCAACGGCGACGCGCGCCGCGAGCTGGATACGCTGAAGAAAACGACGTAGACGCTCGCCTGAGGGCTCGCGCTCCGACGATCAGGAGCGCGAGGCTTTGGCCGAGCGGCCGACTTCCGATCCGAAACGATACGACAGGATCTTGTAAACGAGCTTCGCGCAGAGGAAGTTCGGCGCGACGTTGCCTGCCATCGGCGCGAGCTCCACGACATCGCAGCCCACGACCTTGCGTTTCTCGATCGTCCGTCGCAGCAGCGCGAGCAGCTCGTACCAGCTCAGTCCGCCCGGCTCCGGCGTGCCCGTCGCCGGCATGATCGCCGGATCCATTCCGTCGACGTCGATGCTGATGTACACGGTCTCGCCGAGAGAGTCGACGACGCGGTCGATCCAGTCCGGATCCTTCCGCATGCTGAAGTCGTAAAAGACCGACGTCGGCAGCGACGGAATCGCCCTCGCCTCCTCAGGCGAGAGGCTGCGGATGCCGACCTGGGTCAGCTTT
>DASQHH010000452.1:0-2175 GCA_035632195.1 Vicinamibacterales bacterium | reverse complement strand
CGGCAGGAAACACGCGCACGCCGCTTCGCGGCGCCGCGTCGAGCGACTCTGCGATCTCTGCGATCTCCGCGTTTGCTTTTCTCTTCACGTGTCGAGTCTTTCCGTCTTGAACGTCTCCGCATCGATCAGCAGATACGACCTGGTGACGATGTCCAGCCCGATCGAGCGCACGGTCTGGCGCATCGAGTCGGTGAATTCGTGATGGTGGCCGAACAGGTGCAGCCGCGGCTTCATGGCGGCGAGCACGTCGTTCAGCACCGTCTTGCCGGCGTCGATCCGGCGCCCCGCCGGGTAGAACGGCCGCGGCGCCTCGTGCGTCATGAAGAGATCGATGCTCTTCAGCTGCTTGCACGAGACGACTTCGTCGCGGACGAAGTGCCGCCGCTTGTCGTCGCGGCTCTTCCCGAGCTTGAGCGACGCCGCCACCCCCGACTTCCGCCCCTTCGACGGCGGCAGCTGCGACGCGGGCGTGTGATACCAGCTCGGCGCGTACGTGCCGCCGAGCGCCGCAATCCGCCAGGGGCCGACGCTGTGCGGGCCGCCGTTGGGCAGGAAATTCAGCGTCGGCGAGATCGGCTGTCCGGCGATGGCCGCGGCGATCACGTCGAAATCCTCGTTGTTGCCCTTGATGAAGTACACCGGCGCCGACGGCGTGAAGTACTCGCCGTCGTTGCTCGCGACGTCGCCGACGCACACCCAGAGCGTGACGTCTTGATGCCGCTTCAGGATCGTTTGGACCGTGTCGAATGCGCCGTGGATGTCCCCTAACGCGCCAATGAGCACTAGGGTGACGGCGACGATGACGGGGAGGCAGGCACGAGCAGATCCGTCTTGTCCCAGACGAAGTCGTCCTTGCTGTAGACGGCCAGCTCGTAGTCCTTGCCCATGAAGATCGCGCTCACCGGGCACGCCTCTTCGCAGTACCCGCAGAAGATGCAGCGCGTCTTGTGAATCTGATACACGGACGCATAGCGTGGTCCGGCCTGCACCGATCCGTCGTTCTCGGCGGCTTCGAGATAGATCGCATCGGCCGGACAGGCGACCGCACACAGCCCGCAGGCGACGCACTTCTCGAGACCGTTCTCGTCGCGCATCAGCACCTGCTTGCCGCGGTATTTGGGAAACATCGGGAACTTCTGATCCGGATAGTTCACCGTGATCGGCTTCCGGAAGAGATGCTTGAGCGTCGTCGCGAACCCGATGACCAGCGGTCGAATCACAGCCATTGCTCCCAGTGTAACCGGCCGCTAAGATCAATGTAAATCATGCAGGGCGCGAAGCTTCTGTCGCCTCAGCAGGTGCTGGTGTTCACGCTGCTGGTGAAGCTCGCCGTGATGGCAGCGGCGGCGACGATCCTCGTCCGGTTCCGCCGCTTCCGACACTTCCTCATCTTCGAGCACCGCCCGTGGCCGGACCGCGTGACGTTCGCCGTCAGCCTCGGCGCGCTGCTCTCGGCAGGCGTCGTGGCGCGCCTGCTGCTCGGCTACCAGGCCGCGGACCTCACGCTCGAGGGCTCGTTCATCGCCGGGCTGATCGATGGCCCCTATGCGGGCGTCACGGTCGGCGCGCTCGTCGGCATCCCCCCGCTCGCCAACGGCGAATGGGGCGCGCTGCCCTTCGCCATCGGCTGCGGCTTCGCGGGCGGCGGGCTTCGCGAGCTGTGCCCCGCGGAATCGCTCTGGCATTTCTCGCCGTTCGTCTTCCTGACGCTGCACCGCCGCGCGTGGAAGATGCTCCGGGACTGGGCCGTGGACTGGCAGGTCGTCCTGCTGCTGGCGCCGGTCGCGCTCGAGCTGCTGCGGCTGGCGATCGGCTGGCGCTGGCACACGGGACTCTTCCGGCTGCTGCCGGTCGGGCAGTCGTGGTCGATGTTCGTCATCGCCGTCCTCGGCACGGTGCTGTGCGTCGCGACGCCAATCAAGATCTGGAACAACGCGCGCATCGAGCACCGGCTGCAGGAACAGGAGAAGCTCCTGCTCGCTGCGAAGATCGACTCGCTCGCCAACCAGATCAACCCGCACTTCCTCTTCAACACGCTGACGTCGATCTCGTCGCTCATCCGCACCAAGCCCGAAACAGCGCGGATGCTGATCACGAAGCTCTCGGGCCTGCTGCGGCGGCTGATGCGGAGTACGGACAATTTCGTCACGCTGCGCGAGGAGCTCGAGTCGGTCA
>DASQHH010000451.1:0-3630 GCA_035632195.1 Vicinamibacterales bacterium | reverse complement strand
GCGCGGGCAGGTAGTTGCCGAACCACGCGGTGTCGACGACACGAACTTCATGATCGGTGCGGGCGAGGAGCGCTTCGACGAGGCGCGATCCGACGTAACCGCAGCCCCCGGTGACGAGGATCGACATCAGATGACGATCTTTCCGATCGTGAGGAACTCGCTCTGCGACACCGGCCGCTCGTTGCAGCGGCGCTGCGTCATGGCCGCGGCGCCGATGCTGCCCGTGAGCGCGATGACCGGCGGCGGCATGCCCGCGGCGAATGCCGCGCTGCTGAGGGCAAAGTATGCGTCGCCGCAGCCAATCGTGTCGACGGCCGAAATGCTGAGGGACGGCAAGCGGAAGGCGTCGCCGTCGACTGCGACGACTACGCCGTGCTCGCCGTCGGTCACCGACAACGCCTTCGCGCCGAGAAGCGCCGCCGACCGCTGAACCAGCGCGTCGAGCGGCAGTCCCCGTTCGTGAAGGCCGAGCTCGGCTTCAGTGCGATTGAGCCCGTAATAGTCTGCGCCGCGATGCTTGATCGGCAGGTGATAGCCGTAGTTCGCGGAGTTGACCTGCGCCATGACGGCGACGCGCGAGCGGCCCTTCGCCGCAATCCGCGTCGCGACCGCGGCGGCGTCGACGAGGCCGTGGCCGAAATCGGCGACCAGCACGAGGTCATATGCCCCGAAGTCCGGCAGGCGGTCGGCGGCGGGCGTGCCGATCGTGGCGCGCCTGGTCTTGAACGCCGGACGTCCGGTATCGAGGTCGACGAACCGCGTCTCGACGATCTCGCCGTCGGAGACTTCCGTGACCGAGATCGGGTCCGGCCAGTCCGCCGCGATGCGGTTGATGAAGCAGTCGACGTGCTTGACGAAGTTGGCGAGATGGAGCGCGATGATGCCCGCGCCGCCCACCTGCCGGACGCGCGCGGTCTCGAGGCCGGCGAGGCAGCGCGACTGCGTCGACAGGCTCGTCAGGGTGACGTCCACCCACTCGTCGACGATCGCCTCGCCGATGACGCACACGTTGAGCGCGCTGGCCTTCGCGAGGAAGGCTTTCAACTGCTCCAGCCTGAATCCGAACGACGAGATGTCCTTGAAGAGAATCTGGTCGTTGCGGAGCAGCGGATTGCGCTGCGCGGCCTCGGGCGCGTTGAGCAGGAAGTGCGCGAGCTTTGTCGATGAAAACGTCTCGCCGGACGTGAAGTGAATGCGTCCGCCGTAGCCCTCGAGCACGCGCATCTCGTGGTAGATGCTGCGGCTGGCGTCGAGGGTCAGGTCCGCGTACTCGGGCCCCTTGACGTACACGTCCGGGTGCAGGCTCTCGATCGCCGAGAGCGCCGTCGGCTCGTTGACGATGGCGACATAGTCGACGAGCTCGAGCGCGGCGAGCTGATGTGCGCGCTGTGTCTCGCTGAACGTCACGGATCGCTTCTTGGTGATGTGCTGGTCGCCGGTGATCGTGACGACGAGCATGTCGCCGAGCGCCCGCGCTTCTTCCAGGTGAGTGAGATGCCCGACGTGGACCAGATCGAACGCGCCGTGGCACTGCACGATCGTCGACGTCCGGAATTCCTCGCGGATGCGCCGCAGGTCCTCGAGCGGGACGATCTTGTCCCGCGTACGTACGCGTGAAACGGCTCCGCCGATCATGTGCGCTCGGCCTCCACCGGCAGCGTGAGCCCGGCGCTGCGCGCGTCGTCGTAGAACATCCGGACGGTGTCGAGCGACAGCTCGTTGAGGTCGCGGCCGATCCAGTCGAGCTTTTTGAGGATGTCTGCGGTCACGGTGATGATGTGGCAGCCGATGGCGTCGGCCTGGAAGATATTGAACAGTTCGCGCGGGCTGGCCCAGAGCAGCTCCGAGCCTGGTGAGCTCCGGAGGATACTGAGCGCTGCGCGCATGTGCGGCGCGGGATCGCGGCCGGTGTCCGCGATGCGTCCGGCGAAGACCGACACGATGGACGGCGCTCCGCCGTCGAGCGCGGTTGCCGCGCGCTCGACCTGCGGCAGCGTCATCACCGCCGTGACGTTGACCCGGACGCCGTCGTGCGAGAGGGCGTGGATCAGGTCGAACGACGGCGCGCTTCGAGTGTTGCTCACCGGAACCTTGACGTAGACGTTCGGCCCCCATGACGCGATCTCTCGCGCCTGTGCCGCCATCTCGCCAAAGTCGTCGGAAAGCACTTCGAACGAAATCGGGCGGTCGGGAATCGCGGCCAGCGCGTCGCGCGCGAACGTGCGGTAGTCGGCGACGCCGGCCTTCTTCATCAGCGTCGGATTGGTGGTGAAACCGCAGATGTGCGGACGCCGGCTCAGTTCGACCATCTGGGCCAGGGCGGCGCCGTCGGCGAACAGCTTGATGCGGAGCCCCGCGAGCGTCGTCATCGCATGCCCTCCCATTTCGCCGGCGCCGTCTGCAGCAGGGGATGGAACACGAGCAGGTGCCAGAGCACCGCCTGGAATGCTTCGGTGTGCGCCGTCACGAGCGACGGATTCACCGTCGGCACGACGATACAGGCGTCGGCGGCCTTCGCCGTGAAGCCGCCGTCCTTGCCGACGATGCCGACGACGGTCGCTCCGACGGAGCGGGCGTGCTCGATGGCGTGTACGAGGTTCGGGCTGACGTTGCGTTCGGCGTCGCCGCCGCCGACCGACAGCACGAAAATCGCGTCGAGCGGTCCGAGCCGGCTCCCCTTGAGCCAGTCCGCAAACGTGTTGGCCCAGCCGTCGTCGTTCGTCCGCGCCGTCATCTCGGAGGCGTTGTCCGTCGGAGCGTAGGCTTCGAAGCCCGCGAGCTTGCGGAAGTCGCAGACCGCGTGCGAGGCGTGGCCCGCGCCCCCGCCGACGCCGAGGAAGAACAGCCGTCCGCCCCTGGCCCGCACGGCGGCCAGCGTCTTCGCGAGTCGCTCGATGGCGTCGGCATCGATGAGCGACGCGATGCGCGCCGTGTCCGCGAGGTACTGGACGGCGAAGGTGATCGCGGCGACGCTCACTTGGACGTGCTCCATTCGAGCGAGAACAGGCGTCCCAGCGTTCGCGCGACGTCGACGACGTTCTTGACCCGAAATGCCTTGCTCTCGCCGTGCGCGCGCTCGTTCAGGTCCATTGGCACCTCGATGAACGTCTTCGTGAGCCGCAGGCTCTTGGCGAGGACTTCGGCCTGGAAGCCGAAGCCGTTCGATTCGATGGTCAGCTGCTTCAGCACCGGCGCCGGGTGAATCTGGAGGCCGTTGTAGTACTTCAAGCGGTGCCTCGTGATCAGGTTCACGGACATCGTGAACGTCTTCGACACGGCGGTCCGTGTCCACGAGCGGGTCCGCCACATGTTGCGCGTGTAGCCGATGACGACGTCCGCGTCGCCGAGATGCTCGAACAGCGACCGGAGTGTCTTCGCGCCCCACGCGTTGTCGCCGTGGACCATCACGATGGAATCGAGCGAAGCGTTCTCGACGCCACGGCGGTACGTCCAGCCGAAGCCGCGGTTCCGATCGTTGATGAGCAGCCGGACCGCGGGGAACCGGCGCGAAAAATCGGACACGATCACGCCCGTCGCGTCGCGGCTGCCGTCGTCGATGACAAGAATTTCGTGCTGGATGGGGAGCGTCGACAGTGCGCCGATGATGTTCTCCAGCGTGCCGGCGATGTT
>DASQHH010000450.1:0-4260 GCA_035632195.1 Vicinamibacterales bacterium | reverse complement strand
ACCCTGGGCTCAGCGGACGCCGCTGACTGGGTCTGCGAGCCGGCCGGACTGACGAGGACCGCGCACGCGACGAGCGTGAGCGGCAGCAGCCGGAACAGATTCATCAATCCTCCTGTAGGGAACACCATAGCACAGCCGTGGCACAAATCTCGCAGCACGAGCGTTATGCCCTTCATTCAGCGACTTCTCATGATTACGCTGCCCGGCATATTCGCCCTGGCGACGCTGACGGGCTGCAGCAACAACCAGATGTCCACTGCGCCAGAACCGACCGTCCTGAACCTCGCGGGAACCTGGAACGGCGCGATGACCATCAATGGCACCACCGGCGGAATGACGCTGGCGCTCACGCAGACCGGAACGGCCCTTACCGGCCCCCTGATAATTTCATTGTCATCAGGAGTCGTGCTGCTGAACGGCACCTTCACCGGTTCGCTGACGGGATCGTCGCTTGCGGGAACGATCGCCGTGACCCCTGGCGGCATTCCGGTGTATCCCTCTTGCACGGGACAGCTGAGCACGACGATGACCGTGACACTGGGAACTGTATCGACGTTGAGCGGTCCCGTGTCGCTCGTCTCGAGCACTTGCAACGTACCCTTCACCACGAGCACGGTGACGTTGACACGATCCTAGAAATCCTGTCGCGTCGCCGTTACTTCGGGGCCGACGGCCAGGCCCTGCGCGATGCGCTTCTTGAGGACGTCGATGAATCGCCCTGCGACCGCGGAGTCGTAGCCGCCGGCGTGAAACGCGTCCTCCCACTGCCTGTCGGACAGCTTCGCGAGCAGTCCGCAGCCCCATTGCACGTCGTCCGTCGTAATTCGGCCGCGGAAGAGCTCCTGGTGCCAGCCGTGGTAGCCGAATTCGACGAAGCTGCCGTGAACGCCTTCGATGAATGTCTGGCGTGCGAGCAAATCAGGATCGTTGCGCTGTGGCGCGATTCGCCCGGTTTCGCCGAGCGCCGTCCCCATGTCGCGGACGACGTACCAGCGCTCGGGCTTCCCGTCCTTGGGTTTGAACTCGTAAAGCGTGTTGTTCGAGTTCTTCAAATCGGAGCTGTCGAACACCATCAGAATGACGAGCAGCCCCTGCATCGGTTTCGTGCCGACAAAAGGATTCTGCTGGAACGACCAGTCGCCGAGCTCTTTCAGCTCCTTGAGCTTGGGACGGAACCGTCCGCCGGGCATTGTCCGAAGCCCGTGTTCGTCAGTCATGGAAAAGGTTTCGAGATAGTAGACCGGCGGCTGGTGATAGCCGACGGCCGAGAGAATCCGCGAGAGTGTCACCTCGACCTTGCCTTCGTCGGGCGACTGCTTGACGCTCCATTCGCGGCCTTCTTCGTCCTTGACGGTCATTCCGGGGCTGACGCCCTTCGTTTTCAGGTGCGCAAACGTGAACGTCTGGTGCGGATCCGGCGCGTATTCCTTCCCCCACGGACCAAAGACGAGGTTCCGCGACGAGAGGTCGTCGCCGGGCGCTTCCCACAGTTCGGACAGATGTTTCTGAACGTCGGCAGGCGGCATCGTGCTGCGAATAGCCGGCGCGCAGAAAGGCATGTAGGTCGCGAACACCGCCGAAGTCACGAGCGGTAACAGCCGCGTCATGGAACGCTGCACTGCAATCAGCGCGCCCGGGGCGTTCTCGCGAGGCTGGTACACTGGTTGCGGAGCTCAGCCGCCAGATGCGTCCCGGAATCACCGCGCTCGCCGTCATCGCCGCACTTGCCTCGCCCCTGATCGATGTCGACGCACAGCAGCGCGGACGCCCGCCGCGGCCGCAACTGACGGTGGCGCCCGGCATGCGGCTGCTGGTCGTCGCGCCCCACCCGGACGACGAGGTGCTCGGCGCCGGCGGTCTTATTCAGCGGGTGCGGGCCCTCGGCGGCGCCGTGCACACCGTCTATCTCACGGACGGCGACGGCTATCCGGAAGGCGTCCAGGTCGAAGGGCATATCGAAGCGCCGACGGCGGCCGACTACCGCGGCTACGGACGGCAGCGCCGACGCGAAGCGCGCGCCGCGCTGCGCGCGCTCGGCGAGCCGGCCGACGCGCACACGTTCCTCAGCTTTCCCGACGGCGGACTGTGCCAGTTGATGCGCACGTACTGGTCCGAGCGGCGCGCCTTCAAGTCGCCGTACACGCGGCTCGATCGTCCGCCGAAATCGGAGATCCTCGTTCCCGACACGGAGTACCGCGGCGAGGACCTGACGCAGGAACTGGCCGAAGTCATCGGCGATTTCCGTCCGACGACGATCGTCGTGCCGCGCCGCGAGGACCAGCACGCCGATCACTGCGCCTCGTGGTTCTTCGTCTCGGACGCGCTCGAGGACGTCGAGCGCGTGCATCCGGAGTATCACACCGACGTCTTGAACTACATCGTGCATTTCTACCAGTGGCCCTTCGAGGATGCGGCGCGCCGTCTTGGCCCGCCGCCCGGTCTGCGCGGCGGCATCTCGGGCTGGATGGAGCTGCCGCTGTCGGCCGCAGAGCAGCAGAAGAAGCGGGCCGCGCTGCAGGCGTATCAGACGCAGGAAAAAGCGATGGCCTGGTTCCTCGACGGCTTCGTCCGCGCCAACGAGCTGTTCTCGCGGCCGGCGCCGCCGCACGTCGTCCTGCCGACGCGCCGCAATCTCTGCTGCGATCAATGACCCGTCGACTGGGATGACTGACCCTCCGCTCCGGCTCGAGTCGCTCGATGTGTTCCGGGGGCTGGCGATCGCCGGCATGATCCTCGTGAGCACGCCCGGCACCTGGAACGCGGTGTACGCGCCGCTCGAGCACGCAGACTGGAACGGCTGGACGCCGACCGATCTCGTGTTTCCCTTTCTGCTCTTCGCGATGGGCGCGGCCGTGCCGTTCGCGCTGTCACGGCGCCGCGGGACGCCACGGCTTCGGCGGCATGTGGTGCGGCGCGCGGCGATCCTGTTCGGGCTCGGGCTGGTCCTGAACGCCATCGAAACGTCGCCGCCGATCGAGCTCGGGACGTTCCGTGTCCTCGGTGTGCTGCAGCGGATCGCGCTGGTCTACCTCGCCGTGGCCTGGCTCACAGAGACGGCGTCGCGGCGTACGCAGATCGCAGCGGCCGTCGCCGCTCTGCTGGGGTACTGTGCGGCGCTGACGCTGGTTCCCGTCGCGCCGGGGGACACACTGCCGGGCGCCATCGACCGCGCAATCCTCGGCCGGCACGTGCTGGCGCCGTGGGGCGATCCCGAAGGGTTTCTGAGCACGATTCCGTCGATCGCTACTGCGCTTGCGGGCGTGTTCGCCGGCGATTGGTTGAAGGAGATGCGCAGTCCGCACGGCAGCTTGTATCTGTGGAGCGCCGGCGCAGCTGCGACGGCCGTGGGCCTCGCGTGGGGACTCGTATTTCCCATCAACAAGAACCTCTGGACCAGCTCGTTTGCGCTGTTCAGCGCGGGCATGGCGGCGCAGGTTCTCGCGGTCTGCCATTGGCTGCTCGACGTGCGCGGCTGGCGCTTCTGGTCGGCGCCGTTTGCGGCGTATGGACGCAACGCGCTCGCGGCCTACTTCCTGTCCGTCGGATTCGATGCCCTGGTCACGCGCTGGACGCTGGAAGACGGTGTGCCGCTCAAGGCCGTGGTCTATCGCGCCGGGTTCGCGCAATGGCTTGCGCCCTGCTGCGGCGCCGAGAGCGCGTCACTCGCCTACGCGATCGTGTACGTCGCCCTCTGGGCTGTCGTGGCGATGGAGATGCGGCGTCGGCGCGTGTTCATCGGCATCTGAATCCTTCGATGTATATCGATCCGCGTATATTGCGAAGGCACACGTGACAATCGACGTCAAACGCGATTGACAAACGTTTGTTGAGCGGCCACTTATCGTCTACTTCGAGAGATAGAGACGCCACACATTTCGTGGCGATTTCCCGTACCTTCGCCGTTTGTTTTCATGGGCCGCAATCTTGCTCCTCATCCGTCCGTTCACAACATCCGTCAACACGAGTTACGAAACGGAGACTGAGATGAGAATGCGCAATGCCAAGGGTTTCACGCTCATCGAGCTTTTGATCGTCGTGGCGATCATCGGCATCATCGCGGCGATCGCGGTGCCGGGCCTGCTGCGCGCCCGCATGTCGGGCAACGAGGCGTCGGCCATTGGGTCGCTGCGCGCGATCAACAGCGGACAGGCGAGCTACTCGTCGTCCTGCGCGGCCGGCGGCTATGCCATCGACCTCGCGGACCTCGTGCTGGCTCCGGCCGGCTCGAGCCAGGGCTTCGTGAGCCCCGACCTCAAGTCG
>DASQHH010000449.1:0-4698 GCA_035632195.1 Vicinamibacterales bacterium | reverse complement strand
CGTCACGGTGACCGTCACCGGCACGCTCCCCTCCTGATTGGGCGCCGTCCACAGCGTCTGCCGTTCGGCCGGCTGGGCCAGCGTCCCCGTCGGCGCGCTCCAGCGATACGTCACCGCACAGCTGATCGAGCTCGACACGGTCGCCGTGACCGTCGACGCCTTCCCCGTTTCCACCGTGCACGGATCGCACGCCGCGCGGACCGTCAGCGTGTGCGTCGCGGGCGGCGGCGGCGGCGGTGGCGGTGGCGGCGGCGGGGGCGGCGGCACGTAGGTCTTCACCCCGGGGTGATAGCCAATTCGCACCTGCCAATCGAAGTAGTCGCCCAGCTGATCGTTGTCGGTGAAGCGCGTGTCGCGCGACTGGATCGGCACGTTCCAGCTGCCGCCCACGCCCGCGAAGAACCCGTTATGCGCCTGGAACGTGACGCCGACAGTCGCCCGCGTGAGGTTCTCGGTGTTCGACACCACGGGCGGCGAGCTCAGGTCGACGCCGCGCAGTGCGTTGACGTTGAGCAGGGTTGCGGTGTCGTTCGACAGCACGTTTCCGTTGATCTCGGCGTTCAGCCGCACCACGTTGCGCGACGGGAAGGCGATGCCCGTGCCCCACCGGAACGCGCCGGTCGGCGTGTCGAAGTTGTCCGGCTTGCCGCGCCATTCGTAGCCGCCGTACGCAGAGAAGTCGACCAGCTTCGCCGCTTCCTTGCTGACGATCGCGTCGAGCGAGAAATCGGCCTTCCCCGTGCTCGTCCCGACGTCGGATTTACCCGTCGGCGCCTTCACGATCGCGCGAATGGCGAAGGCCGCCGGATTCTGGCGCGACTCGGACCAGAGGTTGATCTTCGCGCCGAGGTACAGGTCGCCGATGTTGTCGCCGGTCCACGGCTGATTGACGTTCGGGTATGCGGCGACAGACCCGCCGAAGGTCGGGTCGTTGACGAAGATCGGCCGCACGTCGCGGTCGATGCGCGTGTCGAAGATGAACGAGCCGAAGATCTCAGCCCTGTCTTTGATGCCGACGCCGAACGTCCCCGCTAAGTCGCCGACGTTGGTGTAGCCCTGGATGTAGTTCGTCCCGCGCCGGTAAACGCTCACCGACCACTTACCGTTCGGCAGCACCTCGGCGGTCGGAACAAACCACAGACCAGTGTCGCCGAAGAACGTCGTCGTCGCCGGTCGCGTCTCTTCGGCCGTTGCACTCGACGAGGACGGTGGTTGGGTGGCGCTCGTACTCTGCGCCGTGGATGTCCCTGAAGAGCCGGAGTGTGCGCTGGCGCTCACTGCTCCTGCGAGCAGGAGCGGCGCCAGGGCCCAGGCCACGGCCACGCGTCTTGCCATTGTTCGTCGCCTCCATAGTCGATCGCCTTCAGCCGTTACTCGACGCTGCTCGTGCCGGTCTCAGAACTGCCGGTCGCCATCGGCTCGCCAGCCGGGGGAGCGATCAACCGTCCGCGGCCGCCGCGGCTGACCTGACCGCCCTTGCGGCCGGCCGAACGGGCTTCCTCCGCGCTCCACTCGTGGGCGGTGGCCTTTTCGTGAGCGGCGCGGCCGCCCTTGCTGGCAATCTCCCGCTGCTTTTCGGGGGACATCGAGGCGAAACCCCTCCGTTCTTTGCGCTCTCCTGTATTCACCGCTAGGCCTCCTTGGACCCGCGCGCGACACGTTCGCCCGCGGTGCCCATCAGTTCAAAGTCCGTGCCCGCCATCCGTGGGACGCCTCGCCGCTAAGTTGTTGAATTGATGACTATTAGTGCTTGAGACCGTGTACGGATCGATTCTCGGATTGCAGTGGTTTGCTACAGAAGGGCTGGAAGCAGTAGCGAATGACTGCGGCTAGCGCTTCGCGGTCCGAACCGGTTTGAAGTAGTCGCAGTCGGCGCAGTTGCGGACGTCGAACTGGTAGCCGACGACCGGGAACAGCATCGGGTGGGCGCAAAACAGCAGCTGGCCGTCGGCGATCGTGTGGTGGCCGATATCGGAGGGCAGGTCCGCCGTCCGCCGGCTGTACCAGCAGGCCCGGTGCTTGGCTTCGGCGTCGACCGTTTCGTGCACGAAGGTTACTTGGTCTGCTGCGGAATGTACCCGGGCGGCAGCGCGGCGCCTTCGCCGAAGAAGAAGTCTTCCATGTGCTTGGCGACGAGCTCCTGCGCCTCTTTCTGCCACGGCATCAGCCGGTACTCGTTGAGGATCATCTTCATCCGATCCTCCCAGAGTTTCCACGCCTGCGCGGAGATGTGCTCGTAGACGCGCTGACCGAGCGGGCCCGGCCACGGCGGCGCGTCGAGCCCGGGCAATTCCTTCTGAAATTTCTCGCAGAAGACCTTGCGTCCGGTCTTGTTGCCGACCGGCGTCAGCGGCGCCGGCGAGTGACCGCAGGAATCAGCCATGCGCGTGATTGTACCGCATTGTTTCGGAGCCGAGCACCGGGAATTCCGGATCGATGGCGAACTGCAGCCGCGCGTGCGCGTCGCGCAGCGCGCGGTCGACGGCACCTGGTTCGCCCGCGCGCGCGAAGATGAAACCGAGGTAGCTCGCACCCTCCGGCAGCGGCACGAGCAGCTGGTCGGTCTTGGCGGTGATGCGGACCTCGTCGACGCACGACACCGCACGCGCGTCCTCGATCCCGGCAACGCCCCGCAGAACGCCGCGGCGCGGAATAGGGATCATCATCACGCCGGAGGCCGACGCCTCCCGGGCCCAGCCGGCGGGCGGCTCGCCGAGCGCATGCCGCAGCAGCAGCTCCTCCAGCGACCTCTGACCCCCTTCGGGGTCAGAGGTCGCGGGCTCGAATCTCAACGCCCGCGCGCAGAGGCCACCGATCGGCCGGGCGGCAACTTCGAGGACATATACGCCACGGCCATTCACCCGGCATTCGGCGTGTACCGGCCCGTGATGGAGTCCGATGGCGCGTGCCGCAGCGCCAACCGCGGCCACGATGGCTCCCGACATGCCCTCGGGCGCCTGGGACGGCGTGAGGTAAATCGTTTCCTCGAAGAACGGGCCATCGAGCGGATCGGGCTTGTCGAACACGGCGAGCACGTGCAGGGCGCCGTGATGCAGCAGCCCTTCGACCGCGAACTCGCGGCCGGGAATGAATCCCTCGACGAGCGCCGTGCGGTGCGTCCGATCCCGCTCCGCGCGGACGTCCGGAGCATCGAGGAGTGTGCGCAGCCGAGCGAGCGCCCGGTCGAGCGATTGCTGGTCGTCCGCGCGCATCACGCCGCGGCTGCCGGACAACGCGACCGGCTTCACCACGCACGGGAACTGCCACGGGCGCTCGCTCGAGAGCGACGGCCGGTCGATGTCGATCGGCACGAACCACGGAACCGGCAGGCCCGACTCGCTGAGGCGCTCGCGCGTGCGCAGTTTGTGCTTCGCGATCGCGGCCGCATCGGGTGGATGGCCTGGCAGGCCCAGCGCCTGCGCGGCGCGCGCGGCGATGACCGTCGGCAGATCGCCGACCACGAGCAGCCCGTCGATCGGACGCAGGCGGGCCGCTGCGACGATGGCCTCGACGGACGCCGCCTCTTCGTGAAAGCGGATGGCAATCGCGCCGTCCTGCCACGGATCGTCCAGCACGTTGCAGCGATCGGTGGCGAATACGAGCTCGACACCAAGACGCTCCGCCGCGTCGCCGAACGCGCGCGTCTGGTATCCCGTCGTCGTTGCCAACAGAAGCACTCTAGCCATCAGCCATCAGCCATTTCGGAAATCACACCAGAGCCACCTGCTCCGGATTCGGCTCTGCTCAACAGTACCAGGGCTCGTTGAGATACGGGACGGTGGCGCGGTGGCGCCGCGGCGCGCTGGCCGGCCGCGGCAGCCCCGCGCGCGCGTGCGCGAGATCGGAGATGGCGTCGAAGGCCGCGCGGCGGTTTGCGGACAGCTTCATGCCGACGATCGCCGTCACGTCGCGGTGGAGATCGTCGACGCGCGAATCGGGATGCGCCCAGCGGTGCGTGAGCGTCGCGGGGTCGAAGCCGCGCAGGTGCCCTCGCATCTCGTCGAGCGTCAGCAGGCGCGATCCGTCCGGGACGAGAAGCCGGATCGCCAGCTGAATCGGCGCAACGTGGTCGACAAGGTCGAGCCGCTCGATCGTGTCCAGCAGATCGCAGTACCCGTCGAGCGTGATCCACGGGTGAAACGCAACGAATGTCGGAACGATCGTCACGCCGGCCTCGCGGCACGCGTCCACCGACTGCTCGAAACCGGCCCGCGTGTGCCCCTTGTCCAGCCTCGCCAAAACCTCGTCGTCGATCGATTCGACAGCGCTGGTGACGAACGCGCAGCCGGTCGACGCCAGCCGCGGCAGCAGGTCGTGGTGCCGCAGCAGATGTTCGACCTTGATCGTGACGTCGTAGCTCACCGCCGGGTGCGCCGCGTGCAACGACTCGACGATGCGCATGGCGTGAGTCGGGCCGTTGAAGAAATCCGGATCGCCGAACGTGATGTGCGACGCGCCCGCCCGGACCTGCGCCGCGACGTCCGCGAGAACGACGCCGACATCGACGACGCGGAACTGACCGTTGTAGATGGGCACGACGGGACAGTGCCGGCACAGATGACGGCAGCCGCGGCTCGCTTCGGTGTACCCGACGGTCCGTCGCGAGCCGTCGGGCAGTTGCAGCGTGGCATAGCGAGACAGCGGCGGAAGATCGGAACGATCCGGCACGAGAAAATGGATGCGCGGGACACCACCTGC
>DASQHH010000448.1:0-3580 GCA_035632195.1 Vicinamibacterales bacterium | reverse complement strand
CAGCGTCGATTTGACCTTGCGGCCGTCTTTCGCGTCGCCGCCGCGCGTCTCTGGATCGTAGGTGCACCGCAGTTCGGTGACCTCGCCGCGCGAGTCCTTCACGACTTCGCGGCAGGTGATGAAATAGGCGCACCGCAGGCGCACTTCTTTGCCCGGCGCGAGGCGGAAGAACTTCTTCGGCGGATCTTCCATGAAGTCTTCGCGCTCGATGTAGAGCTCGCGGCCGAAGGGCACCTTCCGCGTGCCGGCTGACTCGTCCTCGGGGTTGTTGATCACGTCGACCGTCTCGGACTGGCCCTCCGGATAGTTCGTCAGCACGACCTTCAACGGACGCAGGACCGCCATCGCGCGCGGCGCGCGCTTGTTGAGGTCCTCGCGGACGCTGTGCTCGAGCTGGGCGACGTCGATGACGTTCTCCTTCTTCGCGACGCCGATGCGTGTGCAGAACTCGCGGATCGATTCCGGCGTATAGCCGCGCCGCCGCAGACCGCTGATCGTCGGCATCCGCGGATCGTCCCAGCCCGCGACGTGCCCCTGCTCGACCAGCTGCAGCAGCTTGCGCTTGCTCATCACCGTGTAGTTGACGTTCAACCGCGCGAACTCGATCTGCCGCGGGCGGTCCTTCTCGAACAGCGCTGCAACGAGCCAGTCGTACAGCGGCCGGTGATCTTCGTACTCCAGCGTGCAGAGCGAGTGCGTGATTTTCTCCAGCGCATCCGAGATCGGATGCGCGTAGTCGTACATCGGATAGATGCACCAGGCGTCGCCGGTGCGGTGGTGCGACGCGTGCCGGATTCGATACAGCGTCGGGTCGCGCATGTTGATGTTCCCCGACGCCATGTCGATCTTCGCCCGAAGCGTGTGGGCACCGTCGGGGAACTCGCCCGCGCGCATCCGCGCGAGCAGGTCCCTGTTCTCCGCGGCCGAGCGATCGCGATACGGGCTGTTCCGGCCGGGCTCGGTCAGCGTCCCTCGGTAGGCGCGCATCTCGTCGGCGCTGAGGCTGTCCACGTACGCCTTGCCCTGGTCGATCAGCGCCAGGGCGAACTGATACAGCGTCTCGAAATAGTCGGACGCGTACAGTTCAGCGGCCCATTTGAACCCGAGCCACTCGACATCCTCACGGATCGCGTCGACGTACTCGACGTCTTCCTTGGTCGGATTCGTGTCGTCGAAGCGCAGATTGCAGATGCCGCCGCGCTCGGCGGCGATTCCGAAGTTCAGGCAGATCGACTTGGCGTGGCCGATGTGCAGATAGCCGTTCGGCTCCGGCGGAAAGCGCGTGGCCACACGGCCGCCGTGCTTGCCGGACGCCAGATCCTCGTCGACGATTTCCCGTATGAAGTCGACCGGCGGCGGGGCGGCGCCAGTCCCATGGCCATCCATCATCCTGCCGTAAATATTATCTAGTACGCGGCGAGCAGACGGGCGGCGCGCTCGATGCGGGCTTCGCCTGGGAGGTAGCCCTCTTCGAGCGCCGGGGAATACGGCACCGGCGTGTCGAGCGAGCCGACGATGCGGACAGGGGCGTCGAGATATTCGAACGCCTCCTCCTGGATGATAGCCGCGACGCTTTCGCCGATGCTGCCGCTGCGCGCGTCCTCCTGGATGACGAGCACCTTGTGGCATCGGCGCGCGACCGCCAGGACGGCGGCGCGGTCGAGCGGCGAGAGGGTGCGCAGATCGAGGACGCTCGCCCGGATCCCGTCGGCGGCAAGCGTCTCCGCGATCCGAAGCCCAACGTGGACGTACGCGCCGTACGCGATGATCGCCAGGTCACCGCCGGATCGTCGAAGGGCGGCCGTTCCGATCGGAATCGGCGCAGGCGGCGCGTCCGGGAGCGCCTGGCGGATGCGCGGGTCGCGGTACAGGGCAATGTGTTCGTAGTAAAGAACGGGATCGGGATCGGCGACGGCCGACGTCATCAGCGCCCGGGCGTCGTGCGGCGTCGACGGTGCGACGATCTTGAGGCCGGGCGTGCGATAGAACCACGCCTCGGTGTTCTGCGAGTGGTACGGCCCCGCGTGGCGCAGACCGCCCCACGGCATGCGGAGCACCATCGGCGTGCCGCCGCCCCACCGGTACCGGTTTTTCGCCGCGTTGTTGACCAGCTGATTGAATCCCGTGGCAACGAAGTCGTTGAACTGAATCTCGCCGATGGGACGCTGACCGGCGATCGCCGCGCCGACGCAGACGCCGATCACGCCGCTCTCTGAAATCGGCGCGTTGATCAGCCGATCGCCGAACTCCTCGAGCAGCGGCTTGAGCAGGAGAAACGCGTTGCCGTACTTGCCGCCGACGTCCTCGCCGTAGACGAAGACGCGCGGATCGGCCCGCAGCGCGTCGCCGACACCAAGCATCACCGCCTCGAGGAACGTCTTCCCTTTCGAATCGAACGGTGGAGCGGACTCGACGTTCTGCGTTTCGGTCGCCGCAGAGAGCCGGACTGCGGGATCCAGAACCTCGACGTGGACTCTTCTCGGCTCGTTCGCGAACACGCCGTCGCCGGCCTGCTTCGGATCGGGCCACGGCGCATCGACGATCGCGCGCGCTTCGGTGTCGACGGTCGCTTCCGCTTCCTTCTTGAATCTCGCGAAATCGTCAGCCGAGACGAGGCCCTCCGACTCGAGCTTCGCGGCATAGGACGCGATCGGATCGCGCGCCGCCCAGTACTCGTACAGCTCGCGATTGACGTAGCCCTCCTCCATCCCCGATCCGCCCGCGGGCGCGAGTCTTTCAGAGCGGCGGGGCGGGAGTGGCGGAACGTCCCAGCCCAGATGCGGGTCGCGCCCCAGATAGAGCATGTCGTCGTGATGCGCGTGGCCGCACAGCCTCATCGCCACGAGCTCGATGAGCGTCGGCCCCTGGCCGGCACGTGCGCGCTCCGCAGCCCAGCCAAACGCGCCGACGATCGCTTCCGGATCGGTGCCGTCGATCGTGATGCCCGGCACGCCGTATCCGGCGGCCTTGTCCGCGAACGTCCGGACCGCCGACTGATCCGGCACGGGCGTCGACAGCGCCGTCTGATTGTTCTGCACGCAGAAGATCATCGGCAGCCGGCGCGCCGCGCACGCGTTGATCGCCTCGTGCCACTCGCCGAGCGACGAGCCGCCCTCGCCGATGAGCGATACGGCGACGCGTCCGGACCGGTCGCGCGAGAACGCCATCGCCATGCCGGCGAGCGTCAGCGTGGCGATCGTCAGCGGCGAAGCCGGCAGCAGGATGCCCCAGTCGAGGTCGCCGTAGCCGAAGTCCTTGCCGTCGGTCGGCGGACCCGCCTTCGCCATCTGCGAATTGAGGACCATCCGGACCGTCGCCGGTTCGGGCCGCATCGCGAACGTCGCGCCGAGGTCGCGAATCATGGGCCCGATGACATCGCCCGTCCATGAACCGTCTTTCGCCTTCCACTTCGGTCCGCGCCGCAGCCGCATCGCGGCGCCGTACACCGCTTCCTGCCCGAGCGACCGGAAGCCTTTTCCTTGAAACGCCGTGGCGCCGTAGCGTACTTCCCCGCCGACGAAGAACGCTTTCATGCGGTTGTCGGTGGCGCGCGTCAGGAGCATGCCGCGGAGGATCTCGA
>DASQHH010000447.1:0-4655 GCA_035632195.1 Vicinamibacterales bacterium | reverse complement strand
TAGACGACCGTGAGGGTGACGGTCACGGGCGTCGCGGTGTCGGCGGTGTTGATCGTGAATGTCGCCGTCGAGCTCGTCGACGGAACCGTGATCGTCGCCGGCACGGTCGCCACCGCGTTGTTGCTCGTCACGGTGACGTTGGTGCCGCCTGTCGGAGCGACCGCGGTCAGCGAAATCGTCCCGGTCAGCGACGATCCCGCGACGATCGTCGCCGCCGACACCGAAATGCTGGCGAGATTCACCGTGGTGGTCGGCGCTGTCGTCGACGGTGAAGAGGAGCTCGTGCAGGACGCAGTCAGGACGCAGACAATCCACACCCACCGACGAAACATGCCGCCTCCGGCGGCAGCGCTGGCAGCGCAACAGTTATTTCAACTCGACAACCGCGCGGGCGCGCGCGGTTCATCGAAATTTCTCGGGGGCGTAAAGGAACCCGGAGGGATCAGAGGCAGCGGATGCCGCACGTCGCCGCGGCGTTCATCTGCATCGTGTAGGTGACGGCCGGCAGCGTTGCGCTCGAAAGCGTGAGCGTCAGCGTCGATCCGGCGACCGCGCCATGGAAATGCGCCGCAGGCGGGGGACCTGTCGACACCGGACCGATTTCGATCCGGTAAGTGCCGTCTACGTCGAACGTTCCGTCGTCGCGGATCGCGGGCCGGGGGAAGACGCCGTGACCGCAGCCAACCGTCATGTCGCAGGTGTCCGCGACGGTGAGACACGCGCCGCCGCCGCTCCACTTTCCGTCCGCAAGCGGACCGGCCTGCGGGGCATTCGGATTGCTGCTGCACGAGAGTGCAGCGGCGATCAGCGCGACGAGGACGAGGCGCGCCCGCACGTTCCCCCCTATGCAATCCGACCGCCACCGCGCCATTGCGGATTGCGTCGATGATTGCGGATTGATTGTCGATTGATGGCGGATTCGCCGGCCGACTTGGCAAATCTGTAATCAACACTCAATCACAATCATCGACCCGCAACTCGCAATCAGGAGCCGGAGTGGCCGAAGCCTCCGCTGCCGCGCGCCGTCGGCGGCAGCTCCCCGACTTCTTCCCACGCAACGCGCATGACGGGCGAGACGACGAGCTGCGCGATGCGCATGGCTCTCGAGACGACGAACGGCTCGCGTCCGAGATTGATCAGCGGCACGCGGATTTCTCCGCGGTAGTCGGAGTCGATCGTCGCGGGCGTGTTGGGCAGGCTGATGCCGTGCTTCACGGCGAGCCCCGATCGCGGGCGCACCTGCGCCTCGAAGCCCGAAGGAATCGCAATTTCGATTCCGGTGGGCACGAGTACAATCGCGCCCGGCTCGATGCGCACGTCGCCGTCGACCGCGGCGTGGAGATCCATGCCTGCTGCCCCGGCAGTCATGTATGCGGGCAGCGGCAGGCCTGTGGAGTGCGGAAGGCGGCGCAGCTGCAGCGTCAGCTCGGATAAATGGTTCATGAAGGCGAGAACGTGTAACAGGCGGCTTCGCCGTCGAGGACGACTTCCCCGTCCTGACGCTTCACCCGGATGCGCAGTCCGGTGACCGGCTTCGACGGGTGGACGCTGACGACTTCGGCTTCGGCCGTAATCGTGTCGCCGATGTACACCGGCGCCGTGAACTTCCAGTTCTGGTTCAGAAAGACGGTGCCCGGTCCGGGCAGGTCCATCGCGACGAGCGCGTGCAGCAGCCCGGTCGTCAGTCCGCCCTGCACGACGAGGCGCCCGAACTTCGTCTTCGACGCGAACGTCTGGTCGAAGTGCAGCGGATTGTAGTCGCCCGACAGCTCCGCGAATCTCTTGACGTGGTCCGCGGTCAGCGTCAGGCTGCGCGCGGCTTTTTGACCGACGGCGATCGCCATGGCGTCAGTATAATTCCGTCGCATGAAACACCTGCGATTCGCCGCGCCGTTGTCGATCGTCGCCTGTCTCGCGGTCACGCTGCGGGCCGCCGAGACGCACCGGTTCGTGCCCGACAAGTTCTACAACACCTACTCGGGGGCGCATCCGCCCGCGCTGCACGTCAAGCCCGGCGATCGCGTGATCACGAAGACGGTCGACGCGTCGGGCGTCGACTGGAACGGCAAGTCCGTCGCGACGGGGCCGAATCCCGAGACGGGGCCCTTCTACGTCGACGGCGCCGAGCCGGGCGACATGCTCGTCGTCACCTTCGAGAAGATCGAAACGAACCGGACATCGGGATGGTCGGGGAGCCTGCTTTCGCCGTACACGGTCGATCCGGGCGCAATTGCGGCGCGCGTGGACCGCGAAGCGAAGCGCGTGAACTGGACGATCGACAAGGCGAAGGGCGTCGCCCGCCTCGACGCGACTGACGTCCAGCCGGGAGGCATCGAAGTGCCGATGAGGCCGATGCTCGGCTGCGTCGGCGTGGCGCCGCGCGGCAAGGAATCGATCTCCACGAGCACGCCGGGGCCATGGGGCGGCAACATGGACTACACGTGGATGAACGCGGGCGTGAAGCTGATGCTGCCGGTCAACGAGCCGGGCGCGCTGCTCTTCATGGGCGACGGCCACGCGCGGATGGGCGAAGGCGAAGTCGCCGGCACGGGCGTCGAGACGTCGATGGACGTCGAGTTCACCGTCGACGTCGTGAAGAAGAAGGCCATCGGCTGGCCGCGCATGGAAACGGCGACGCACATCATCGTCCTCGGCAGCGCGCGGCCGCTGCTCGAAGCCTTCCAGCACGCGACGACGGAGCTGCAGAAGTGGCTGCAGGCCGATTACGGCTTTACCGAACGCGGCGCCCAGACGTTCATGGGCCAGGTCGCGGAGTACGAGATCGCCAACGTCGTCGACCCGAACTTCACGGTCGTGGCGAAGATTCCCAGGGCGCTCCTGCGTAGGTAGGGCAGGCCTTGGGGCCTGCCCTACCTCTTAATGGCGTCTCTGCCAGCGGTTTTCGAGGCCGTTGCCGGACCCGACCGCGCTCTTCAGCAGATGGATCAGATGGTCCGTCGCGCGGCCGTCGCCGAGGATGTCGATCGTCGCTGAATCGATGAAGTAGTCGTGATCGTCGGCGGACTCCTCCTCCAGCGCGTCCTGGAGGGTCTTCAGCTCGCTCTCGGTAATCGAGCCGATCAGATCGTTCGTCTCGCCGTTGAAGAGATCAATCATGGCCTGCACCCTGGAATTCTAAACGCGCCGATGCGTGTTGAATAGCTCTGCGCGTCCTTCCTGATGTAGTCGCCCACATACCAAATCGTGCAGTCGTCGGACGGATCGACAGCCGCCTGCGTGTAGTCTTCCCACCGCATCACGTTCTGCGCGGCTTCGCCCTCGACGAGGACAGTTTCGTGAAACGTCAGCTGCCCCGGGGGATCGCCGGCGAGACGCGCCGCGAACCGCTGACCGGCAAAGTTCGGCGCGCCGCCAAACGAGTAGCCGATGGCGATGTTCCCGCGGCGATCCATCGCCGGTGTCGCCATCCAGCGGAAGAAACCGTCGGGCGCGTACGTCCCCTGCTGGCGCAGCGTCACGCGCCGGGTCTTGTCGACGCTGAACTCGTACCAGCGGACGCCTCCGCTGCCGGCGCCGGTGTCGACCGAATGCACGGCGACGACCGATTCGCGGCCGCCCACGTTGCGATAGACCAGCCGCTGCATGATCTTGTCGCCTTGCGCGTCGAGGCGCCGGTCGATTCCCGGCTGCGGCACGCAGTTGGTCAGCTGTCCGCCGCACAGGTAGTGATACGGCGCAACCGGAATCTTCAGCGGTCCGGTGAGCGCCGTCTTCGACGGGTCCTTCCAGTCCGCATGGAACTGCCAGACGGAAAGGGTGTCGTCCTCGAGGATGGTCTTCAGCTGTGTGCCGCCTGCCGCCATCATGATGTTCGGCGCCCCCGCGGGCGGCGGCGTCATGCCTTCGACGTCGGCGTTGTTGAGAAAGTTGACTCCGTCAACGATGAGGCATTGTTCGCGCGCCGGCTCGCCCTTCAGCATCTTCGCGCGCTCGACGACGCAGGCGTGCTTCTGGATCACTTCGTCGCCGGTGCTCGTCGGAACGTAGTAGCCGTCGGGCCACACGGCCGGGCGCGGATAGTCGGGAAACAGCGGCCGCTCGAACATGTAGCGGTAGTACGTGCCGAGCGGATCGCTCGAAGTGCTCACCGCGTAACACATCGCGTACGTACCGTCTGGTGGTTGCGAGGGCGGCGGTATCGCGCGTCCGGTGCCGGGCTGTCGCTGAGGTTCGGGCGGCAGCGGAGGCGGCGGGCCCGGACGGCCGGTGTTCGCGCGCGCAGCGGTTCCCGGCTTCGCCGGCTCGCCGGGCTTCGACCGATCCGGGTCGAAGACCACCCGCCGGAAGATCGGCATCACGACGAGCCAGCGCCCGGCGAGCTGATCGTAACGGACGACGGCGTCGCCGTTCGGCCGCGCTTCGCACGCGCCGCCAAAACCGGCGAACATCGTGTTCGTGCTCACCGGTCCGTACAGCGTCGTTCCCTTCTTGTCGAAGACTGCGAGCTGCGAGTTGACGATCTGAAAGACGTGGCCAGGCCCGACCGCGAGCGAGTTGTCGGATGGATTGCGCGGCACGGGCGGATTGTTCGTGCCGGGACCGGGCGTCATCCCGACGCCGAGCCCGTCGAAGCTCACCGAAACGGGGACGGCCGGCCGGGTGCCCTGGCTCTTTTGTTCGACAGACGATGTGGC
>DASQHH010000446.1:0-3455 GCA_035632195.1 Vicinamibacterales bacterium | reverse complement strand
CTGCTCATCTGCTTCGGGCTGACCACGCTGCTGCTGCTCGCAGGAATCCCGTGGCCGGGACTCCGCGCAGGCCGTCCGCTCCTGCGTCCGTTCTTCTGACGCACCTCGAGCCCCGAACCCCGAACCCGCGTGAAACGCGCGCGCGCCACCACCGTCGTCCTCGCTCTGCTGTGCGTGATGTACCTCATCACGTATGTGGACCGCGTCAACATCGCGACGGCAGGCCCGGCCATTCAGAAGGACCTCGGCCTTTCGACGAGCCAGCTCGGCGTCATCCTGTCCGCGTTCGGCTACCCGTACCTGCTCTTCCAGATTTTCGGCGGCTGGATCGGCGACCGCGCCGGCGCGCGGCGGACGCTGTTTCTCTGCGGCGTCGTGTGGGCGGGCGCCACGATGCTCACCCGACTCGCGACGACGGCGGCGGCTCTGTTCCTCGTCCGCGTTCTGGTGGGGATCGGCGAAGGCGCGACGTTCCCCGTCGCGACGCGCGCGATGCAGGACTGGACGCCGGGCGGACGCCGTGGATTCGCCCAGGCAGTCACGCACGCGTTCGCGCGCTTCGGCAACGCGGCCACGCCGCCCCTCGTCGCCGCGCTGATGGCCGTCGTCACGTGGCGCGGGTCGTTCGCGGCGCTCGGGGCGGCGAGCCTGCTGTGGGCGATCGTCTGGGTCTGGTACTTCCGTGACGATCCCGCAGCGCACCCGGATATCTCGCGCGATGAGCTCGAACGGCTGTCGCGGCGGGTGGGGCCGAGCGACCGGGCGGCGACGCCGTGGGCGGCACTCGTTGCCCGGATGCTGCCCGTCACCATCGTGTACTTCTGCTACGGCTGGACGCTGTGGCTGTTTCTCAATTGGCTGCCGTCGTTCTTTCTGCACGAATACAAGCTGGACATCGCGAAGTCGGCGCTCTTCTCTTCGACGGTGTTCTTTGCCGGTGTGGGCGGCGACCTCCTCGGAGGCACACTCAGCGATGCAATGCTCAAACGGACCGGCAGTGTCCGGCTCGCGCGGCTGTCGGTCATCATCTTCGGATTCGTCTGTGCCGGCGTGTGCCTGCTGCCGATGTTCTCGACGCACGCGCTGACGCCGATCGTGCTGTCGCTCTCCGGCGGATTCTTCTTCGCGGAGCTCGTCATCGGACCGATCTGGGCGATCCCGATGGACATCGCGCCCGAGTACTCCGGCACCGCCAGCGGCATTATGAACTCGGGATCCGCGCTGGCCGCGATCCTCTCACCCCTCGCCTTCGGCTACGTTGCGCAGCTGACGGGCGACTGGCACCTGCCGTTCGCCGGCTCGATCGGTCTGCTGCTTCTCGGCGCCGTCCTCGCGCTCACGCTGCACCCCGAACGGCCACTCCACCGGCGGCCGTGAAGGGCCGCGCTACAGGCTGCCCTACGTTCCCGTCCACTTCGGCTTGCGTTTCTCGAGAAACGCCGTGACGCCTTCCTTGAAGTCCGCGCTCGTGTAGCACAGCTCGATCAGCTCGCGCTCCTCCTCGGACGGCAGCTTCCGCCTCGCGAGCAGGCGGCGGGTCAGTTCCTTGATCGACTTGATCGTGAGGGGGGCGTTCGCGGCAATCTCGAGCGCGAGCTCGCGGACCGTCCGGTCGATGGCCGACGCGTCCGCGACGCGGTTCACGACGCCGGCCGCGAGCATTTCGGCCGCGCTGAACAGCCGGCCGGTGAACATCATCTCCTTGAAGCGCGACGGCCCGAGCAGGTGCAGCATCCGGCTGCACGTCGCCGCCGACAGCGTATTGCCGAGCGTGCGCGCAATCGGGACGCCGAACGTCGACTCCGGTGTCGCCACGCGCAGATCGCAGCAGCACGCAATCGCGCAGCCGCCGCCGGCCGCAACGCCCTGCACGGCGGCAATCGTCGGCTTCACCACGCGCTCGAGCCGGTCGAGCACGGCGTCGAGGCGCTGCTCGTACTTCACGCCATCCTCGCGCGACGAGAAGTCACGGAACTGCGCGATGTCCGTGCCGGCGACGAACGCCTTGCCGCCTGCGCCGCGGACGATGAGGACGCGGACGCCCTGGTCGCCGTCAACCCGATCGCACGCTTCGACGAGCGCCTCGTACATGCGCCACGTCATGGCGTTGCGCGCGTCCGGCCGGTTGAACGTCAGCGTCGCGAGCGGGGCGTCGACCTCGAACAGCGTGTCGGTGGACATGCGGAAGGAATCTTACGATACGATCGGACCGTGCCGCTGGTCCCGTCCTTCGACGAGCGCATCCGCCGCGTGCTGGTCCGGGGTTCCGGTGTCATCACCCTCACCGATATCGTGACGCTGATTCGGACCGCGCGCGCACATATCGACCACCGGATGTGGCCGATGCTCGTCGACGCGCGGGGCGCCGGCACGGACCTGACCACCGCGGACGTCGACCGCCTGGCCGCCGCCGTGCAGGACGCCATCGCGCAGGGACCGCGCGGCCACGTCGCGATCGTCGCGGACGATGAGAAGCTGTACTCGCGGATGCTCGAATACGAAGCGAAATGCGCGGCGTTCGGCGTCAACTACATCCGCGTGTTCCGGCTGCATCCCGACGCGGAGCGCTGGCTCGACATCGTCGCCGCGGCGCGGCATTTCGGCTGATGAAGATGCCGGGCGCTCTCGACGGCCTGCGCGTCCTCGACGTGACGCAGGTGATGGCCGGCCCGTTCTGCACGATGCTTCTCGCCGACTTCGGCGCGGACGTCGTCAAGGTCGAGCCGCCCGCCGGCGACTCCACGCGCCAGATGCCCGGCGCAGTCGAGCGCGAGAGCCCGAGCTTCAACGCCGTCAACCGCGGCAAGCGCAGCGTCGTGCTCGACCTCAAGACGCCGCACGGACGGGACACGTTCAAGCGCCTCGCGCGCAAGGCGGACGTGCTCGTCGAGAATTACCGTCCCGGCGTGCTGGAAGGTCTCGGCCTGGACTACGCGACGATCTCGGCCATCAATCCGCGCATCATCTTCGCGTCGATTTCCGGCTACGGCCAGACGGGGCCTGACAGCAGCAAAGGCGGCTTCGATCTCGTCGCGCAGGGCGTGTCGGGATTGATGTCGATTACCGGCGAGCCCGGCGGACCGCCGATCAAGGTCGGCGTGCCGCTGACGGACCTCGGTGCCGGGCTGTTCGCCCTCGTCGGCATCCTCGCAGCGCTTCACCATCGGGAGCGGACCGGGTTTGGACAGCACGTCGACACGTCGCTCGTCGACGCAGGCGTGGCGCTCTCCGTGTGGGAGGCGACCGAGTTCTTCAGGACGGCGAAGGCACCGCAGCCAATGGGATCGGCGCACCGGATGTTCGCGCCGTACCAGGCGATCCGCTGCGCGGACGGTTACATCACGCTCGGCACAGCGAACGACCGTCTTTTCAAGCGCGTCTGCAACCTCCTGCAGCATCCCGAATGGGCGGCAGACGCGCGGTTCGCCGACAACCCGACGCGCGTCGGCAACCAG
>DASQHH010000445.1:0-5847 GCA_035632195.1 Vicinamibacterales bacterium | reverse complement strand
TGCAACGGCTACGTGCCGGGCCAGGGCCTCATCGACACGATGGCGCTCGTCGATCTGTTCACGAAGGCCAACGGCGGAAAGGCGCCTCAGCGCACGTATCTGACCGGCGTCTCGATGGGTGGCCACGTCACGGTGCTCGGGATGCACGAGTTCCCGACGTCGTTCGCCGGTGGTCTCGCCATGTGCCCCGCCGGGCCCGAGCTGTTCGACTTCTTCTCGGGGACGGCGGCGGCGGCAGAAGTCATCACCGGCGTTCAGTTGAAGCTCGATTCCCTGCAGGAAGACGTCGCGAAGATGAACGCGGTCCTCGGGCGCCCGCCGGATTACACCGAGAAGGGCCGGCAGCTCGCAAGCGTGGAGATCGACATCAGCGGCGGACCGCGGCCGTTCGCGGTCGATGGCCTCGCGTCGGGCGGCCGCTTCGGCGGCAACATTACCAGCGGCGCTGCCGCGATCGCCGGCGGCACGACGCCGCAGAATCGCGCTGTCGACACGCGACATATCACCTACAGGATCGACGGCGGGCTGGGATTGACTGCCGAATCGCTCAACCAGCGCGTGCGCCGCAAGGCCGGTGACGCGGTGTATCGCGGCGACAAGACTCCCTACGAAGAGGTGGCGCCGTTCGACGGCAGGATTCAGCGACCGCTAATGACCATGCACGGCACAGGCGACCTGTTCGTCCCGATCTTCCTCGAGCAGGCGCTGAAGCATGCGGTGGTCAAGGCGGGGAAGTCGTCGCTGCTGACCCAGCGCGTCATGCGAATCGCGGGCCACTGCGGCTTCAGTCAGCCGGAACAGATCAAGGCGTTCGACGACCTCGTCGCATGGGTCCGCCAGGGGAAGAGACCTGAAGGCGATGAAGTCGACGGCGATCTGAGCCACGCGGGCATGCAGTTCACCGAACCGCTGCGGCCCAACGATCCCGGCGGAGTGAGAATCGCCGCGCCGACGCACCAGTGACCGCGCGCGGCGGCTGGCGTGACGTCCTCATCGCCGCGCTCGGGTTCTCCGCGCTCACCGTCGTCTTCACGTTTCCGCTCGCGTTTCATCTCGGCAGCCTCGGCCGGGTCGACAACGGCGACGGCCAGTTTTCGGTCTGGAACGTCGCCTGGGTCGCGCGCGCGCTCGTTGTCGATCCGCGCCACGTCTTCAATGCGAACATCTTTTACCCTCACACGCTGACGCTTGCGTATTCCGAGAGCAACCTGGGAGCCGGAGCGCTCGCGGTTCCCGTGTACTGGGCGACGCGCAACCCGTACGCGGCGCATAACGCCGTCCTGCTGGTCTCGTTCGTCCTGGGCGGCGTGGGCATGTACTGCCTCGTACGTCATCTGACGGCAGATCGAGTCGCGGCAGGCGTCGCCGGGATTGCCTTCTCGTTCTGCCCTTACCTGTCGTCGCACCTGCCGCACATTCAGCTGCTGTGGACCGCGGGGCTGCCATTCGCCGCACTCGCGCTGCATCGGGTTGCCGATCGGCCGACGGCCGGCCGGGCGGCGGCGCTCGGCCTCGTCATTGCCGCGCAGTCCTACTTCTGCGGTTACTACGCCGTCTTCGTCGCGTTGGTGACGGGCTTCGCGACGCTCGCGCTCGCGTGGTCGCGCGGCGTGTGGACGAGCGGGCAATACTGGACCGCGGTCGGCGGCGCCGCCGCCATCGCGATTGCCGTTGGGCTACCGGTCATCGTGCCGTACGTTGAGCATCAGCGCGCGACCGGGTTCGCGCGGACGCTCGACAACGCGCGCTTATTCTCGGCGACGTGGCGGTCGTTCATCTCGTCGCCGTCATACGTGCATTCGAGGATGACGGCAAGGATCGGAGACTTCGGCACCGAGCAATCGTTTCCTGGGTTTGTGGCGGTCGTGTTCGGCGCCTTTGGCGCAGTGAGCGGCTGGCGTCTCGGCGGTCGGTTTCGCGAGACCGCCGGCCTTTATGCCGCAATCGGTGCGCTCGCGCTGTGGTCTGCGTTCGGACCGTCGGGCCGCCTGTACAGCGCGCTCTATGCCGTCATCCCGGTTTTCAGTTTTCTGCGCGCCCCCGGCCGGTTCGCGATCGTCGTCGACTTCGCGCTGTGCGTTCTCGCGGGGTTAGGCGTCGCCGCTGTGCTCGCGCGGACGCGGCGTCCGGCGCTCGCTGGAGGCGTCATCGCGTGCGTCGCGTTCGCTGAGATGCTCGTGCCGTTCAACTTCCCGCGCGTGCCCCCCGTCGACGAAGGATACAGGGTGCTAGCGTCGCTCCCAGTGGGTCCGGTTCTCGAGCTTCCTGTCTATTCACCGAAGTTCGCGTTCGTCCGCGAGGAGTACATGCTGGCTTCGACCATTCACTGGATGCCGCTCATCGACGCCTACAGCGACTACATACCCCCCGACTTCGTGGAAGCGGCAGAACGGTACGCCGACTTTCCGAGCCGCGAGGCATTCGACGCCCTCCGGCCGCTCTCGGCGCGCTATGCGGTGTTCCACCCGGACAAGTACGACGCCGCGGCGCGCGCGTCGCTGATGGATCGCCTGCGCGAGTACGCGCCGTTTCTCCGGCAGCGCTACGCGGGCGATCGTCTGTGGGTGTACGAGATCTCGGGATTCCCTACCGCCGCGCGATGATGGCGTAGTCCATCGACGAGAAGAGCCGCGCGTTCAGTTTCTCGGCGTTCGAATTGATCGCAGCCGTCACTTTCGACAGGGCCGGGTTCGCTGCGATCGACGCGTCCGCAGCGACACGGTCGAGCCGGTCGCCGGCGGTCACGGGCGCGCGGAACTGGACATCGACGCTCCCGAACCCGCTGGCCTGAACGAGATAGCGGAGCGTGTCCGGATGGAGCGGCCTTTGATGCGTGAGATCGCGGATATACGTCTCGAAGAACGCCATCCAGCACGAGGGATTGATCGTCTCGAGCACGAGCGGCGCGCCGGGCTTCAGCGCGTGGTAGGCCGACTCTAGGAAGCGGAGCAGATACGGCGGCTCGAAATGCTCGACGACCTGGACCGCGATCAGGCCGCCGAGGCGCGCGTCGGCCTGGCGCTGCAGGTGCGTGACGGCGTCGGCCTGCACGGCGTCGAGTCCGCGCCCGCGGCAGATATCGACCATCGCCTGGTTGATGTCGATGCCGCTGGCTTTCACGCCGCGCGACCGCAGCAGGTCGAGCAATTCGCCGCGGCCGCACCCGACGTCCAGCACGTCGGAGGCTCCGGCGAAGAGGCCGACGTAGTCTTCGACGCGTGCGCGGATTTCGGGCTGCGCGCCTCGGAATTTGTCCTCGAATCCCACGTAGGTCACGGCATCAAGTCCGCTGAAGGGCCGTTCGGTTTCTACATCTCTCGAGTGCGAGCCTTCAGACGAACGCTCGCCTGAAGGCTCGCGCTCCAATAATCTCTTCGTCGCGGCGATACGCTGCTCGATGAGCCCGATGCGCTCGCGGAGTTCGTTGCCGCCCGCCGCGCGGTCCTTCGTGTCCACGTACAGTGTGATTGTCTGCAGATACTGGACGAGCAGAGACTCGAAACGGGCGACCGCCTGGAATTGTTCGCGCGCGGCTTCGAGCAAGGAGGCCGTGGCGCGGCGCGCCTCGTGATGCGCGCGGACGTTGCGATTGAGATGGTCGACAAGCGCGGCGTTGAACTGCTTCTGAGTCTCGAGCGCGGGGCCCACCAGCCGCCAGATGAAGCGACGGAGGCGACCGCGCAGCGAGCCGTCGAGCGGCGGCGCGCCGGACGGCAGGAGGTCCCACGACTGATTGATGGCGGCGACGCGCCGGTCGTCGTAGTCGGGCGGTGCCGCCGGCAGCTCAGGCGCGTGCTGGATGGCGCGATCGACGGCCGTCAGCGCTTCGTTGTACAGACGGTCCGCGTCGATGCGCTCGCGGTCGAGACGCGCCAGCAGATCTTCGAGCGGGGGGCCGGACACTCTGTAGAATCTACCTCATGAAGCGTGTCCTCGCTGCCGCGGCGGCGATCGCGTGCGCGTCGGCGGCGCAGCCGCCGGATCGTGTCGATTTCCGGCGCGACGTGCAGCCGATTTTCCGGCAGCATTGCTATAGCTGCCACGGACCGGTCGCGCACGAGAGCAACTTCCGTCTCGATCGCCGGACCGACGCGATGCGGGGCGGGACGATTGCCGTCATCGGGCCGGGCAACAGCGGCGCCAGCCGCCTCTTTCTCCGCATTGCCGGAGCGCCCGGCGTCGGTCCGCAGATGCCGCCCACCGGTCCTCTCAGCGCCGAGCAAATCGAGATCATCAGGCGCTGGATCGACGAGGGGGCCGTGTGGCCGGACGAGGCGTCCGGCGAAACGGCTCCGCGGCCGCTGCCCCCGCTCATGACGGCGGTGCTGCACGGCGACCGCGACGCCGTCCGCCGGCTGATTGCCGCCGGCGCCGACGTCAACGCCAAAAACGAATCGGGTGCGAGCGCGTTGATGTGGGCCGTTGGCGACCTCGAGACGGCGCAGCTGCTCGTCGATCGCGGCGCCGACGTGAACGCCTCATCGGACGATGGGCGGACGCCCCTGATGATCGCTGCGGGCCGCCACGGGGCGGACGCCGTGGTGAAGCTGCTGCTGGCGCATGGCGCGAATCCGTCGGCGACAGCGCCCGGGCAGGGTGACCGCACCAGCCCGCTGCTCGAGGCGTCGCTCGCCGGGGAAGCTGGAACGGTGCGCCAGCTCATCGATGCGGGCGCAGACGTCAAGCCGATCGGCTTTGTCGCGCTCGCATTCGCGCTTGCGGCCGACTGCCGCGCGTGCGCCGACTTGCTGATGCCGGCGCTCGACGCGAAGGCGATCTCGCTCGCAGGGCTGGTGCTGATCCCGCCCGTCTTCGACGGAACGAAGATCTCCGAACTGATGGCGCGCGGCGCGGCAGGGAAGTTCGACGTCAACGTCACCGACGGCGACGGCCGCACCCTCATCATGCGGCTGGCAGCATCCGACGCGGCACCCGCGTCGCTGTTCCAGACACTGATTGCGGCCGGTGCGGACGTGAGGACGCAGGGGAAACACGGCGAGACCGCGCTCGCGTTCGCGCGCCAGCGCGGACGGACTCCTGTCGTCGACGTGCTCGTGAAGGCTACGGGAGCCGCGGCCGGCGCCGCGCCCGCGGCGGCGACGATCGCCAGGCCGTCGCCGGCGCCGTCGGCGCGCGCGGCGGTCGAACGGAGCCTGCCCCTGCTGCAGCAGGCCGACGTGACGTTCTTGAAAAAATCCGGCTGCGTCTCGTGCCACCACAACACGCTGACGGCGATGGCGGTCGCCTTGTCGCGCGGGGCCGGTGTTCGCGTGGACGAAGACATCGCCCAGGACCAGGCGGAGGCCATCGGCCGCTATCTCGAGACCTGGCGCGAGCGTGCCTTGGTTGGATACAGCGTCGCGGGCGAGCAGGACACCCTCAGCGCGATTCTGCTCGGCCTCGCCGCTGAAGATTACGCCGCGACCGACGCCACCGACGCGATGGCGCGAGTGCTGCTCGCGACTCAGATGTCGGACGGGCACTGGCCCATCACGGCCCACCGGCCGCCAATCGAATCGAACGACGTCGAGGTGACCGCGGCCTCGATGCGGGCGCTCCAGGTGTATGCGCCGCGGTACGCGAAAGCCTCCGGCGACGCCGCGGTCAAGCGCGCCGCCGCGTGGCTCCGGCGCGCGCAACCGGCCGTGACGGAGGAGCGGGCGTTTCAGCTCCTCGGCCTCGGCTGGAGCCACGCGGGGTCGGCGCCGATTCAGTCGGCCGCGCGCGCGCTCGTGGCCTCGCAACGTCCGGACGGCGGATGGGCGCAGCTGCCGTCGCTGCCGAGCGATCCCTACGCGACCGGTGAGGCGCTCGTGGCATTGAATGAAAGCGGCGCCGTGACGGTCG
>DASQHH010000444.1:0-4450 GCA_035632195.1 Vicinamibacterales bacterium | reverse complement strand
GGTTCTTGTCGACCGCGATGCCGTGCAGGCCGCTCATTTGTCCCGGCTCGCTCCCCCGCGATCCCCACGCCTTGACGAAGGCGCCGCTCTTGTCGAACTTCACGATCCGCGAGTTGGTGAGTCCGTCGGCGACGACGAAGCTGCCGTCGGGGAAGAAGGCGAGGTCCTGCGGCCGGCCGAAATGCTTGTCGTCGTTGCCCGGCACGTCTGTTTCTCCCAGCGTCTTCACGAGCTGCTTCCCGTCGTTGGTGAACTCGTAGATGACGTGCCGCGCGTCGTTGACCACCCAGACATGGTGCTCGGGATCGTAGGGGCTGATGCGCACCTTGTGCGGACCGCCGCCGAGCGGACCGGGGTTGGGCGCGTCGAAGAGCGAGTCCCACTGCGTCCACGATTCGATTTGTTTCCCGCTGTCGTCGACGACGACGATGCAGTTGCGGAATTCGGCTTTGGGCTCGGTGGCGCGCTGGCCGAGCGATCCCCAGGCGCCGTTGAACGCGCGTCCCAGTGTGTCCGGCAGCTTCAGCTCGCCCCGGGCGACGATGAAGATGCGGTTCGGCGACTGGGCGAAGACCCCCGGCTGCGAGCCCCAGATGTAGCCCTGCTTCGCCCAGGGGGACGGCCAGTGGTCGACGACCTCATAAGGACCGGTCTCGTCTTCCCCGCCTTTCTCCTGCAGGAAGGCGGGTGAGGAGGCGAGGCCGATGACAACGATCGCGGCGGCGGTCAGAGCTGCAGTCCGCATTTTTGGATCCTCGAAATTGTCCGGTGATTCTACCTTTTCTTCCTTGATTGGACCCGGCGTTCCGCCTATGTTTCCCCGCATCCAGGAGGGCACCTGTGCGACTTCATCGCGTCATGTGGCTGGCCATCGGAATTGTGCTCCTCGGCGTTTCCTCCGTCCTCGCGCAAGAAGCGTCCATCATCGGCACCGTCACCGACGAAACCAAGGCGGTGCTGCCGGGCGTGACCATTACGGCGACCAACAACGCGACCGGCGCGCAGTCGACCACCGTCAGCGACGAGCGCGGACAGTATCGCCTCCAGCAGCTCGCTCCCGGACGCTACAAGCTCCAGACCGAGCTGCCCGGCTTCGGCAGCGTGGTCATTCCGGACGTGGAGCTGCTGGTCGGACAGAACGCCACCGTGCCGTTCGTGCTGAAGGTGGCGTCCGTCACTGAAACGCTGACCGTCAGCGCCGAAAGTCCGCTCGTCGACACCGCATCGTCGCAGGTCGCCGGCAACGTCGACCGCCGCCAGATGGAGGCGATGCCGCTGCAGGGCCGCAACTGGATGGAGCTGTCGAAGCTGGTGAAAGGCGTCACGGCGAACGACATCGGCAACAGCGTCGGTACCGGCAGCATGGACGACATGTGGCAGCTCAATCTCGACGGCCAGCAGATCACGCAGAAGGTGGCCGGGTCGGGATTCGGACAGCCGCGCTTCAGCCGCGAAGCGATTGCCGAGTTCCAGGTCGTGACCAACATGTTCGACATCACGCAGGGTCGCTCCGCGGGCATGGAGATTCAGGCGATCTCGAAGTCGGGCACGAACCTGATGAGCGGCAGCGGCTACGGCTTCTTCCGCAGCGACAGCTTCAACGCGCCCGATCCGGTGGCGCTCAAAGTGCTGCCGTACTCGAACCAGCAGCTCGGCGCCACGTTCGGCGGCCCGATCGTCAAGGACAAGGTGCACTTCTTCATGTCGTACGAGTACGAGCGCGAGCCGGGCACCGCGTTCCAGCAGGGCTCGCTGTTCCCGTCCAGCTACGCCACGTCGAACGCGTATCAGAACGGCCAGAAGAGTTTCCTCGCGCGCCTCGACGATCAGGTGTCGACCAACGATCGGCTGTCGGTTCGCGGCTCGTACTGGACGTGGGCGAACCCGTTCGTCGTCGGCTCCGGCACGACGCCGCCGTCCGAGTCGTCGAACCAGACGAAGAACGCGACGAACATCCTCGGCACGTGGACGAAGGTGCTGTCCGGCAACCGGATGCTCGAGATCAAGGGCGGCTACAACGGGTTCCACTGGACCAACGCGCCGCAGGATTCGATGCAGGGCACGCCTGAGTACCGCATTCCAGGCATGACGATCGGCGCTCCGTACAACTATCCGCAGACGCTCAAGCAGGACAACTGGGACGGCCGCGTCGACTTCAGCGTGCACAAGACGAACAACGATCTGAAGATGGGCGCCGAATACATCCACGTGCACGACGGCGGGCCGTGGTACATCCAGCGCGTCGGCTTCTTCAACTTCTCGCAGGCGCCGCCGCAGTCGGTGCTCACGGCGGCGTTCCCGCCCGGGACCGATCTGGATCCGACCAAGTGGAACGTGGCGCTGCTGAATCCGTACGTGACGAACTCGAACATCAACTTCACGCAGGGCGACTGGACGATCGACGCGCCGCGGCCGACCTACGCGCTGTGGATCGGGGACAACTGGCGCGCGACCAGCAACCTGACGCTCAATCTCGGCCTGCGCTGGGACGCGGATCCGAACATGGCCTCGCCGCCCGGGATCGTGCAGAGCAACATCCTGGTCAACAATCAGATACCGGCCAGCTACGGCGCGTACGCGACGGGCACGAACGACTTCGGCTACAAATCGGGCATCCGCGACTGGAAGGACGTCGCGCCGCGCGCCGGCTTCACCTACAACGTCAACGGACAGAACGATCTCGTGATCCGCGGCGGCAGCGGCATCTACTTCGCGTCACCGGTCTCGAACGTCACGTTCAGCCCGCAGCTGTACAGCCAGCTGGTGTCGGCGCAGTTCGTGTTCGACGGGCGTCCGGACTTCATCACGAACCCGACGAACGGCCTGACGACCGCGCAGATCTTCTCCGGCACGGTGAAGCTGCCGGCACAAACCGTGCGGTCGATCGAGGCGGGATTCCGGTCGCCGTACAACTGGCAGAGCAGCATCGGCTTCCAGAAGCAGATCAACGCCGTCACCGGGTTCGACATCGACATCACGCACTGGACCGAGTATCGCGACACGCGGACGGTCGACGGCAACCTGATCTACAACCCCGCGACCGGCTACAACCTCAATAACGGCGCGAATGCGGTGCGTCCGAACCCGGCGTACGGTCCCGTGTTCGTGTTCACTTCGGATGGCAAGCGCGATCAGACGCAGATGGCGTCGAGCCTGACGCGCCGGATGAAGAACCACTTCCAGGCGGGCATCACCTGGACGCTGATGTTCGAGATGAAGGACAACGGCGCCGTCGGCTACGGCACCGCGCCGGCGAGCAACCCGTTCGACTATCTCAACGGAGAGTGGGCGACCTCGCTCGACTTCCAGCGCAACACGATCCGCACGTGGGCGCTGGCGCAGTTCCCGTACGGGATCAACGCGAGCGTGTCGTACTTCTACGGCTCCGGCAATCGGTTCAACGACACGATCGCGACGGCGCCGTTCGGCAAGACGGGCAGCAACCGCCTGAACCTCACCGGCAACGGCGGTGCCGAGCCGACGATCGCGATTCCGTCCGCCATCCTCGATCGGTGGGACGGGCCGGCGACGATTGCGTCGGGCCAGGTGATTCCTCGCGACGCGCTCGAAGGACTGCCGCTGCACAAGGTCGACCTGCACGTCACGAAGGACATCGCGCTCGGCGGCCACGCGAAGGCGCAGCTGATTGGCGAGGTGTTCAACCTGTTCAACCACGCGAACTACGGGGCGTACAACACGTCGCTGAATCCCGCGAATCCGGCGTCGTTCGGACTTCCGGCGACCAACGCGGGCACGGCGTACGTGTCACGTCAGGCGCAGCTCGGGTTCCGTCTGACATTCTGAGGTGACAGGCAGGCAGGGCAGGCAGGGCGGGTGGGGCAGGTAACAACACCCGCAACCCGCCTGCCCCCTACCTGCTTACCTGCCCTACCTGCCCTACCCGCCGGTAGCGGCGCGTGCGGCGAGCAGCTGTAGTTCCTTCGCGTACATCGACGCCATCACACGCTTCATCACGAACTTCTCGATTGCACCCAATAGCCCGGAGCGCACGGTCAAGTCCGTTCGGATGGTCACGTTCGCGGCGCGGCCGTCGTCGACGGGGTTGACGGTGAATGTGCTCACCCAGTCGTTCGGTTCGACGTTCTTTTCAACCAGCACCCGCCCCGGTTCCGGCTCGCTGACGATCGCCTTGTAGCGGTCGGTTTTCCCCATCACGGTCACCTCGAACCGGATCGTCGTTCCGGCGCCGATGCCGCTGCCGGACTCGACTCGCAGGTTCCTGAACTGCTTCGGGAGAATCGTGGGATGGCCGCGGCGGTAGTCCGCGATGATGCCGTAGATGCGCGCCGGCGGCGCGGCGATGCGCAGGGAGCCGGAAACAGAATAGGAAGCCATCGTGCCTCCGTATTTTGTATGACGCCGGCGCCGGCGGAGAGGGTTCCGCTCGGCTAAAGCCTCGCGCTCCGGTCGGGAACGGGAGCCGCGCTCC
>DASQHH010000443.1:0-1647 GCA_035632195.1 Vicinamibacterales bacterium | reverse complement strand
AACTCCACCGTCGGTCCGACGGCGAGCGTCGGCGCGGTCGGCCCCTGGAACGAGCGGACGGTCAGACCGAACAGCTGCTTGTAGAAGTCGTTGGATCGCTGCGCGTCGCCCGAGAACACCGTGATGTGGCTGTAGCCCTTCAGAGAGATCAGCCCTTTCTTCGGCGACGGCTCGACTGCCGTACACGACGCGCCGAGCCGGCCGCCTCCGCCGCAGTAGCTCACGTCCTGCAGCTGGACGATGAGGCCGTCGGGATCGTTGAGGTAGATATCGGTCCGGTCGCCTCGCGTGCCGACTTGCACCGTCATGGCGCCGCGATACTCGCTCACCTTGATGCCGTGCGCGGCGAGCGTCTTCAGGATCTGATCTTCGTTGAAGCCTTCGACGCCGAGGCAGTAGCTCTCGATCGACGGCGTCGCGTCCGCGTCGTTCGACAGTGCCAGGTGCTGCGGTCCCGATCCGATACGAAGCGCGGCCTCGCTCGACCCGCCGCGCGCCTGGACCGGCATCCCGAACAATCCCTGGTAGAAGTCGATCGATCGCTTCAAGTCGGCGACGATCAGCTTCACGTGGTTGATGCCGCGCGTTCGGATCTGCTGGCCCGCCGACACCTGCCCGGCGAGTTTCGGCGCGAGCGCGAGCGCGGGCAGCCCGGACAGCGCTGCCAGGAAGCTTCGGCGGTCGAGGTGAGTCGGCATGGTCCGCATACGTTATCACCGCGGACGGCCGGGCGACTCGAGGAACGTCTCGAGGGTCGCCATGACGCGCGGCCAGCGGTATTCGCGCTCGATGTACGCGCGCCCCTGGGCGCCGAGTCCGGCCGCCACGTCGGGACGCTCCAGCAGCAGTGTCAGCGCCGCGGTGAACTCCGCGGCGTCGCGGTAGTAGAGCGCGCCATCGGACCGCGCCGCCTGTCCCTTCAGCACCGCGCAGTGCGCGTTGACGAGCGCCGGGACGTCGTGGTTCCACGCTTCGAGCAGCACCATGCTGAGGCTCTCGAACGGCGACGGCACGACGAGCACTGCCGCGTGGGCCAGCAGCGCGTCGCGATCTTCGTCGGCGACGTGGCCGAGCCGCCTGATGAGTGGCTCGTCAGGCAAAGGCATGTTGACGGGTCCGGCAAGAACGAGCGGCACGCGGCGCAGCGGTTCAGCCGCCTCAGCGTGAAAGTGGTGCATATGGCGCACGAGCGTGCGGCAGCCCTTGTTCGGATCCACGCGGCCGAGATACAGCACGTACGGCCTGGTGATGCCGAGCGCCGCAACCCGCGACGCGGACTGCGGATCGGACGCCGCGGGATCGAGCCCGCAGCCGATCGTGCACGACGGCGACAGCGCCCGCGAGCAGCGGCCGGCAACAAGCTCGCGCTCTTCGGGAGTCAGGAAGACGAGTCCTGACGGGAGCTGGAAGAAGCGATCGAGCACGTTCAGCTTGATCGCCGGATCCTCCTCGGCGGTCGGCAGGAGTACTGCGCGGTCCGCCACCGGAGGCAGGCCGAAGAACGAGTGGTAGTAGCGGAACGACCAGAACAGAATCCGATCGAACTTCGGTCCGTGCGCGCGCAGATGCTCGACGAGCGCCGGGACCTCGGGTCCGTTCTCGCGGAACCATTCTTCTTCGCGCGCCGGCGGCGCGGCGCCGGCGAAC
>DASQHH010000442.1:0-5071 GCA_035632195.1 Vicinamibacterales bacterium | reverse complement strand
GGGCGCGCCCGTAATCGCGCGCGCGTCGAGCTCGGCGGCGAGGCGCGCGCCGTCGATCCAGGGCGCGCCGATCTGTTCGAAAGGCGTGTCGGTGCCGCGGCCGACCGAAATGTTCGTCCCTTCGATGGCGCCGATTCCCGGATAGAGCGCGGCCGCGTTCATCGTGCGCATGTTCGGGGACGGGTTCGTCCACGTCAGGCCGGTCTCGTCGAACCAGTCCGTCCGCCGCCAGTTGCGCATCGGCACGACGGTCAGAGCCGCGCCCATCTTCCGCGCTCCGTTGAACAGCTTCGCGAGCTCGCCGATCGTCATGCCGTGACGGATCGGCATCGGCAGGTATCCGGTGAATCCCACGGCAGACGCGTCCTGCATCGGCCCCTCGATGGCTGCGCCGATCGGATTCGGACGATCGAGCACGACGATGGCGATGCCGCGCTTGGCGGCTTCTTCCATCGTGTAGGCGACCGTCGCCGGATACGTGTAGAAGCGCGCGCCGATGTCCTGGAGGTCGATGACGACCGCGTCGAGCCCGGAGAGCATCGCTTCGGACGGCCGGCGCGTGTCGCCGTACAGAGAATGGATCGGGAGTCCCGTCGCTTCGTCGCGGCTCGACGGCACCTTCTCGTCGAGGACTCCGCGAATGCCATGCTCGGGGCTGAAGAGCGCGGCGAGCGTGACGCCCGGCGCGTGCGCGAGGACGTCGATCGTGCTGCGTCCGGCGCGATCCTTCCCGGTCTGATTCGTGAGCAGACCGACGCGCTTGCCCTGGAGCTCGTGAAAGCCGTCGGCTTCGAGGACGTCGATGCCGGTCATCGCTCGGCTAAAGCCTCGCGCTCCGTCGACCAAGCCTCGCGCTCCGTCGACCACACCTCGCGCTCCGTTCAAACCTCGGTCGGCTGAAGCGTCGCGCTCCGACAGGGCGGCGGCGGCAATCGTCGCGACCTTGCCTCGCAGCGGCGTGACGTCGCCTTTGCCGTCCGGGTGCACGCGGTTCGACAAGAAGACGACGTATCCTCCGCTTGCCGGATCCAGCCACAGCGACGTTCCGGTGAACCCGGTGTGCCCGAAGGATCCGAACGGAAACAGATCGCCGCGATTCGACGAATACGCCGAATCGATGTCCCATCCGAGTCCGCGGACGTCCTTCATCCCAGCGGGCGTCGACGGCGTGATCATGCGCTCCACCGTCGCCGGCGCGAGAATGCGGGCGCCGTCGAGAACGCCGCCGTTCAGCAGCATCCGGCAGAAGCGCGACAGATCGGCGGCTGTGCTGAACAATCCGGCGTGGCCGGCGACCCCGTCCATGCGGCGCGCTGTCGGATCGTGCACGATGCCCCGCAGGAACGGCGCGGCCGGATCCGTACATGGCCACGCGAGCGGACGGCAGCGTTCGGTCGGCGCGATCCGCGCCCGCATCGCCTCCGGCGGCAGGAACGTCGTCTCGGTCATTCGCAGCGGATCGAAGACATGCGTTTTCGCATAACGGTCGAGCCGCTCGCCGCTGACGCGCCGCACGATGTCGCCGAGCAGGAAGAAGTTGATGTCGCTGTAGACGAACCGCTCGCCCGGCACCGCGGCGGGTGCGAGGTCGCTCGCGCGGCGGATCGCCTCGTCGGCGCCGTGGAATTCGACGTCGAGCGGCAGATCCGGCGGCAGCCCGGACGTGTGCGTCAGCAGGTGAAGAATGGTCACGCGCTCCTTGCCGTGCGCGGCAAACTCGGGGATGAACTGCGCGACGGGATCGTGCAGCCGGATGCGGCCCTGCTCCACCAGCTGCATCACGCTCGTCGTCGTCGCGACGACCTTGGTGAGCGACGCGAGGTCGAAGACGGTGTCCTCCGTCATCGTCTCTGGCGCGGGCGCCACGGCGCGGCGGCCGTACGCCTGGTGAAACAGCACGCGATCGCCACGACCGACCAGAATCACGGCGCCGGGCAACTCCTGCCGCGCGATCGCGGCGTCGACGAGCGGCGCGATTGCGTCGAACGACCCCGGCGACGACGTCGTCGACACCTGGGCCGCGACGCCTGCGGCACACACGGCGGCAAACGCGGCGGCCGTCCCGGCTCGTCTCACGGCAGTCAATATATACTGGCGTCCATGCGTCACAGTTTCCGAAGCGCGATCGCAGCGCTGGCCGTGATCGCCGTTGCCGCGCCTGCCGCCGCCCAGATCGGCCGCATCGGCGGCACCGTAAAGGACGACACTGGTCAGCCCATCAAGGGCGCAACCGTCATGGCCGAGAACGAGACCGCGGCCCCGAACAGCCTGACGGCGACGACCGACGACAAGGGCCGCTTCTCGATGATCGGCCTCAAAGCGGGCCCGTGGACGTTTACGGCGCAAGCGCCGGGCTTCGATCCTCAGAAGACCGACGCGATGCCGGTCCGGACCGTGGGCGCGCCGAATCCGGCCATCGAGTTCAAGTTGAAGCGAAGCGTCACTGCGCCTGTCAGCGCGCTCGGCAGCCTGGCCGCCAAGGACCTGCAGGCGGAGCTCGCGTCCGCCGACGCGCTCTACAACGCGCAGCGCTGGGACGATTCGATTGCGGCGTACCGGACGATCATGGCGAAGGCGCCGGCGCTGAGCGTCATCAACCTGCAGATCGCCGCGGCGTACCGGAACAAGAAGGACTACGACAAGGCGATCAGCGCGTACAACGATCTGCTGAAGACCGACCCGAGCAACGACAAGGCGCGCGTCGGAATCGGGATGACGAATCTCGAGAAGGGCGACCTCGCGGCGGCGGAAGACACGCTGACGAAGGCGGCCGAGGGCCAGAGCCCGACGCGCCAAGTCTTCTACGACCTCGGCGAGGTGAAAGCTGCCAGAGGGCAGGCCGACGCCGCGGCTCGCTGGTATCAGAAGGCGATGGACTTCGATCCGTCCTGGGGCAAGCCGATCCTGAAGCTCGCTATAGTGCAGGCCAACAAGGGCGACAAGGACACCGCGCTGAAGCTCGCCGAAAAAGTCATTGCCGTCGATCCGACGTCGACCGAGGCGGCCGCCGCCAAAGCGCTGATCGATCGGCTGAAACAATAGCTGACAGCCGAAAGCCGAGAGCCGAAAGCTGAGAGCTGCAGAATTCCGTGTCCCGTCCGCTTCGATTCACGTTCATCCTGGCGATCGTCGCGACGGCGACCGTGCTCGCCGCGGCGGGCGGGTGGCGCTACGCGCGCGCGTCGGCGCCGGTCAGCGGACCGATCATCCTCATCTCGATCGACTCGCTGCGCGCGGACCATGTGTCCGCGTACGGCTCTCACGCCGTCCCGACGCCCGCGATCGACGCGCTCGCGGCTGACGGCGTCGTGTTCGAGCGCGCGTACGCGCACGCGCCGCTGACGCTGCCGTCGCACGCGGCGCTGCTGACCGGCCGCCTGCCGTCGGAGACCGGCGTCCACGACGAGCGCGGCGCATTGGCCCCCGGCGAGCGCCTGCTGCCGCAGATGCTGCACGATCGCGGGTACGCCACCGCGGGCGTCGTCTCGACTCCCCTGCTGCGCGCCGAAACGGGACTCTCGCAGGGGTTCGATTCGTACGACAACGTCGCGGACGGCGGGCAGTCCGAAGGGCTTGCCGAGAAATGGCTCGACTCGTCCGGACGGACGCGCGCGTTCCTGTTTCTGCAGTTGAACGGGCCCCACGCGCCGTACGACAGTTACAACAGCGCCGTCGAATCCGCGGATGCGATCGTCGGCCGGCTCGTTCAGTATCTGAAATCCCACCAGCTCTACGACCGGTCGACGATCATCCTGCTCTCCGACCATGGCGAAGGCCTCGGCGATCACGGCGAGCAGGAGCACGGACTGCTGCTCGAAGAGGAAACGATTCGCGTCCCGTTGATCGTGAAGCAGGAGAGCAACGCCGGCGCGGGACGCCGGGTGAAGGATGTCGTCCAGCTGATCGACGTCGCGCCGACGGTGCTGGACCTCGTCAAGGCGCCGCGCGCGGGCAGTCTGCGCGGTCGATCGTTGAAGCCGCTTCTGGAAGGCTCGGGCTCGATTGCTCCGGCGACCGTGTCGGCCGAGGCGATGTATGCGAACCGGCGGTTCGGGTGGAGCGAATTGACGGCGACGATCGACGACCACGGCCTCGTCGTCCACGCCGGCGCCGCGGCGCCGGGCGCCCGCGCCGTCGACCCGCGATTGAAGGTCGCCTTCGTCGAAACGTATCGCCGCGCCGAAGCGCAAGCAGCCGAACACCGGTGGGGCGACGCGCTCGCGCTCATGCAGACGGTCGTCCGCGCCGAGCCGGAGATGCCGGACATGTGGAGCGAGCTGGCCGGGTACGCGTCGCTCCTCGGCCGGTACGACACGGCGCTCGATGCGTACCGGCACGTCATCGATCTCGATTCGGCATCTCCGTCGGGATATCTTGGCGCTGCCGCCACGCTGATGAAGCAGCAGAAGCCGCGCGAAGCGGTGCTCCAGGCGGCAATCGCGGCAGACCTCGCGACCGATCCCACGGCGACCGCGGACGCCCACGAACTGCTCGCGCGGCTTGCCGTGGCGCGCCGCGACGCAGAGACGGCCAGAGCGGAGGCCGCGATGGCGCAGCAGGCGGACCCGAAACGTCCGATCGCGGCGTTCATCGCGGGGAGGCTGTCGGCCGATCAGGGACGGTACGAGACGGCAGTCGCGTCGTTCGAAGCCGCGCTCAGCGCGGCGGCCGAATCGCACGCGAGGCTGGCCGACCTTCATTACGCCGCCGGCGATGCGTACGCGCACGTCGACCGCGTCCGCGACGCCGAAGCACAGTACGCCGACGAGATTCGCGAGTTTCCCGGCAACCTGCGCGCGCGCGGCGCCCTCGCCGCGCTCTATCGGTCCACGGACCGCGGCGAAACGGCGGACCGGACGATTCTCTCGATGACGCGCGAGATGCCGACCGCCGAGTCCTATCAGCTCGCGGCGCGTCTGTGGGCGCAGTCCGGCAACCAGCGCCAGGCTGACGCGGCGCGCGCCGAGGCCCGCCGCGCGCTGGCGAAGCCGTGAAGAAAAAGAGGGCCCGTTCGTCCAGGCCCGTCGCGATCCCGCTGATGCTGGCGGCAGCGGTGGTCGTGGTCGCTGCC
>DASQHH010000441.1:0-5404 GCA_035632195.1 Vicinamibacterales bacterium | reverse complement strand
GTTCATTGATCCGGCTGATCGCGTACGCGTCGCTGACGGGCCAGGAGCTCTCGCTGCCGCTCGCGCAGCAGGTGCTGAAGAACGTGATCGACCACGTCGAACGCGCGGTCACCATCGAAACGATTCAGAAGTTCGTTTCCGAGTATTACAAGCTGAAGCTCGTCGACCTGAAATCGCGGAACAACTCGAAGTCGATTGCCATGCCGCGGCAGATCGCGATGTACCTCTGCAAGTCGTTGACGAACGCGTCGCTGCCGGAAATCGGCCGCAGTTTCGGTGGCAAGCACCACTCGACCGTCATCCACTCGATTCGCAAAGTGGAAGATCTCCGGAAGAACGACGCTGAATTCAACACCCTGATCGGTGGTTTTCTCGAAGGATTTCGCTGATACGCGGTTTTCCACAGCCGGGCCTGTGGATGCCTGTGGACCCTCTGATGAAGCATTTGGGCGGATCGAAGGTTGTGGAAAATGGCGTTTTCTGCCCATGTTTTTTCCACAAGTTAAATCATTCATTTCAAAGCATTAACGGCGGTATTGCTCTTTTCAACACACCCTCTCTTCCTATATAATTTTCCATTCTCGAATTCTCCCTCTCCATTAAGGGATCCGCGGGCAAACATCCCGCTCTTTCGAGGTCAGCACAGCCATGGAATTAGTCGTCCGGAAGAACGACCTTCTGCGAGAACTGCAGCTTTTTCAGGGAATCGTCGAACGGAAGAACACGATTCCCATCCTGGCGAATGTGCTGATGGAGGCGAAAGGCACAGAAGTGCGTCTTTTGGCAACGGATCTCGAGGTCGGCCTGCGCAGCCGGTGCGAAGCGCAGGTGGCGAAGAGCGGCGCGTTGACGCTTCCTGCGAAGAAGTTCTACGAGATCATCAAGTCGCTTCCCGAAACCGACATCCGTATCGCTGAAGACAAGGGCGGCGTCAAAGTCGCCGCCGACAAGTTCGATTCGCGCATGCAGACGCTGCCTCGCGAAGACTTCCCGACCCTGCCCGACGCGGCGGCCAGCGGCACCGCAAAAGCGACGTTGTCGAAAGCCGCGCTGAAGGAGATGGTCGGGAAGACGCAGTTCGCGATCACTGGCGAGGACACCCGCTTCTTTCTCAACGGGGCGTTGTTCGTGCTGCGGCCGGACGCCATGAGCCTCGTCGCGACCGACGGTCATCGTCTGGCTCTCGTCACCGTGCAGCGCGACGGCAAGGCGAAGAAGGACGCGGAGGAAGTGAAGGCGATTCTCCCGAAGAAAACACTCGGCGAACTGTCGAGGCTGCTCCAGGAAAGCGACGCTGACATCGAATACGAGCGGGGCGAGAACCATCTGTTCTTCCGCATCGGCGACCGGCTGCTGATCTCGCGGATGATCGACGGACAGTTTCCCGCCTACGAGCGCGTCATCCCGAAGGGGAACGACAAGCACCTCGAGTTCGAACGCGATCGACTCACCAACGCCGTGCGGCGAGTCGCGCTGCTCTCGAACGAGCGCTCGCGCGCCGTCAAGTTCCAGATCGACAAAGGAAAAGTGGAAGTCATCTCCAGCAGCCCCGACCTGGGCGAAGCGAAGGAGCAGCTGCAGGTCGAATACAGCGGCGGCTCGGTGCAGATCTGCTTCAACGCGCAGTACGTACTCGATTTCCTCTCCGCGGTCACCACCGACATCGTCTCGCTCGATCTGAAAGACGAAGTCAGCCAGGCCGTGATGAAGCCGGTCGGCGCGGAAGATTACGACTACACGTACGTGATCATGCCGATGAGAGTCTGAGGGTCGGCCGACACCGAATGAATCACACGGATCGAAACCAGCAGCCCGACGGCGCCCCGCGGACACCGGACGCCCCGGTCGGCGACAACGGAAGCGGTGTCCTCGCCGACGTCAGCGATTATTCGGCTGACAAGAGCAAGGTCCTCGAGGGCCTCGAAGCGGTCCGCACCCGACCGGCAATGTACATCGGGTCGACCGGGGCCGCCGGCCTGCACCATCTCGTCTACGAAATCGTCGACAACTCCATCGACGAGGCGCTGGCCGGATTCTGCGACCAGATCAACGCCACCCTCCACATCGACGGATCGGTGACGGTCGTCGACAACGGCCGCGGCATTCCGGTCGACAAGCACGTGAGCGGCAAGTCAGCCGCCGAAGTCGTCCTGACTGTCCTGCACGCCGGCGGCAAGTTCGACAACGACAGCTACAAGGTGTCCGGCGGCCTCCATGGCGTCGGCGTATCGGTCGTGAACGCGCTGTCCGAGACACTGGACCTGGAAATCTGGCGCCACGGGCAGGTGTATCACCAGTCCTACGACCGCGGCCATCCGACCGGCGAGCTCGAAGTCACCGGCACGACGAAGAAGCGCGGGACGAAGATCACGTTCAAGCCCGACACGAAGATCTTCGAAACGATCGACTTCAGCTTCGACACGCTCGCGCAGCGCCTGCGGGAGCTCGCTTTCCTCAACGGCGGCGTCACGATCACGCTCGACGACGAGCGCGACGGGAAGAGCCACAAGTTCCACTACGAAGGCGGCATCGTCTCGTTCGTCACCCACCTGAACAAGAACAAGACGGCGGTGAACGAAAAGCCGATCTACATGCGGGGCGATCGAGACGGTATCGACGTCGAAATCGCCCTGCAGTGGAACGACGGCTACGCGGAAACGATTTACACGTTTGCGAACAACATCAACACGACCGAAGGCGGCACGCACCTGTCGGGGTTCAAGGCCGCACTGACGCGAACGATCAACCACTACGCGACCAAGAACAATCTCGCGAAGGACCTGAAGGAGAGCATCACCGGCGACGACATCCGCGAAGGCCTGACGGCCGTCGTCAGCGTCAAGATCCCGCGTCCGCAGTTCGAAGGGCAGACGAAGACCAAGCTGGGAAACACCGAGGTCAAGGGCATCGTCGAAGCGATTCTCAACGACAAGCTCGGCTCGTACCTCGAAGAGAACCCATCGGTCGCGAGGCGGATCGTCGGGAAGGCGATTGACGCAGCCCGCGCCCGCGAGGCGGCGCGCAAGGCGCGGGATCTCGTCCGCCGCAAGGGCGCGCTGGACGGGAGCTCGCTGCCCGGCAAGCTCGCCGACTGTCAGGAGCGTGATCCCGCCCAGAGCGAGCTCTACATCGTCGAGGGCGAGTCGGCCGGCGGCTCGGCGAAACAGGGGCGCGACCGGCGCTTCCAGGCGATTCTGCCGCTCAAAGGAAAGATCCTGAACGTGGAGCGGGCGCGCTTCGACAAGATGCTCGGCAGCGACGAGATCAAGACGATGATCGCGGCGCTTGGCTGTGGCATCGGCGCGGAAGATTTCGACATCACGAAGCTCCGGTATCACCGCATCATCATCATGACGGACGCGGACGTGGACGGCTCACACATCCGCACGCTGCTCCTGACGTTCTTCTACCGCCAGCTCCCGAAGGTGATCGAGCAGGGCTACGTGTACATCGCGCAGCCGCCGCTCTTTCACGTCAAGCGCGGCAAGGCGGTCAGTTACGTGAAGAACGAGCGCGAGCTCGAAGCGTTCCTCGTCAAGCGCGCTGTCGAAGCGCGCGTCGTCAAGCTGCCGGCCGCGAAGCGCGAAGTCTCGGGCGACGAGCTCGAATCGCTGCTGCAGAAACTGAGCGCGCACCAGAAGCTGCTCGATATGGTGGAGCGCCGGGGCCATTCACGCGAGATTGTCGAGGCGCTGCTGGCTGCCGGTGCGGACCGCGAGTTTTTCGCGGAGAAGGACAAGCTCGAAGAGCTGTGCCGCGCGCTCGCCACGCCGACCCGGACCGTGACCGTGCAGCGCGACGAGGAACACAACCGGTACCTGCTGCATATCGACGATCGATCCGGCGGCTACTCGCGTCAGCACGCGGTCGGCGTCGATTTCGTGACGACGCCTGAGTACCGCACCCTGTTCGCGAACCGCCGCGAAATACCGTCGCTCGACGGAGAGATCGTCGTCTCGACGTCCGCGCAGGGCGAAGAGAAAGCGGGCGACGTGCGACTGAAGTCGCTCGACGAACTGGTCGATTTCTTCGTGGCCGCGGGGAAGAAAGGCCTCACCGTCGGCCGCTACAAAGGCCTGGGTGAGATGAATCCGGAACAGCTCTGGGCCACGACCATGGATCCGCAAATCCGCACGCTGCTGCAGGTGCGCGCGGAAGACCACACGGAAGCGGACGCGATGTTCACGACGCTGATGGGCGATCAGGTCGAGCCGCGCCGCAAGTTCATCGAAGACAACGCGCTCGACGTCAAGAACCTGGACATCTGATCCCCGATGGCCGACCTCGTACCGCAGCAGCACCCCGTCAACATCGAAGACGAAATGAAACGCTCGTACATGGATTACGCCATGAGCGTAATCATCGGGCGAGCACTGCCCGACGCGCGCGACGGCCTCAAGCCGGCGCACCGCCGCGTGCTGTACGGCATGAAGACGATGGGGTTGACGGCGACGCGCGCGTTCCGGAAGTGCGCCAAGATCGTCGGCGAGGTGATGGGCAACTTCCATCCCCACGGCGACGCGTCCATCTACGACACGCTCGTGCGTCTGGCGCAGGAATTCAACATGCGCTACACGCTCGTCGACGGCCAGGGCAATTTCGGCTCGATCGACGGCGATCCGCCGGCCGCCATGCGGTACACAGAGGCGCGGCTTCGCGCGCTCGGCGACGAAATGATGACGGATCTCGACAAGGAGACCGTCGACTTCGCGCCGAACTACGACGAGACGACTGAAGAGCCCACCGTCCTGCCGACACCGTTCCCGAACCTGCTGGTCAACGGGTCGGCCGGCATCGCCGTCGGCATGGCCACGAACGTTCCACCGCACAACCTCCGCGAGGTGGTCGACGGGTGCATCTGGCTGATCGAGTCGAGCTACCTCGGCAAGCTCGAAACGGCGGACGCTGTGGTTCCGACGACGCGCGGCGAAAAGCTGAAGCACCTGATCAAGCTGATTCCCGGGCCGGATTTTCCAACCGGCGGCTACATCGTCGGCCGCGCAGGCGTCCTGCAGGCGTTCACGACCGGCCGCGGATCGATCCTGTTGCGCGCACGGACGTCGACCGAGACGAATCGCAAGGGCGACAAGACGTCGATCATCGTTTCGGAAATCCCCTATCAGGTCAACAAGACGAAGCTGCTCGAGCGGATCGCGGACCTCGTGCGCGAGAAAACGATCGAAGGGATTTCCGACCTTCGCGACGAATCCGATCGCGAGGGCATGCGAATCGTCATCGAGCTGAAACGCGGCGAAGTGCCCGAGGTGATTCTCAACAACCTCTACAAGCACACGCCGCTGCAAACGAGCTTCGGCATCATCACGCTCGCCATCGCCAGCGGGCGTCCCAAGATATTCAACCTGCTGGAGCTCGTCGAGAGCTTCGTCGAGTTTCGCCGCGAAAT
>DASQHH010000440.1:0-4561 GCA_035632195.1 Vicinamibacterales bacterium | reverse complement strand
CTTTAGCGTGGTCGCTATCCGCCACGGGGAGTCCGAAGCATGTCCAAGTTACTGATTGCCGGAATGTTGGTTGCGGTGTCGGCGGCGGCGTTCGCCGGAGACGTTGCCGTGTCGGTGCGCGTCGGTGAACCAGGGTTTTACGGGCAGATCGAGATCGGTAACGTGCCGGCGCCACCGCCGCTTGTCTACGCTCGTCCCGTCGTGATCGAGGCGGCACCGGCCTACGTCAATGCGCCGCCGATCTACCTACACGTCCCGCCGGGCCACGAGAAGCACTGGCGCAAGCATTGTCACGAGTACAACGCTTGTGGCCGCCCGGTCTATTTCGTGCGTGACGAGTGGTACAACAAGGAGTACGTCCGCCAGCACCGTCATGAGGAGGAGCGCGATCACGATCGCCACGACGAACACCATCACGGACACGATCGCGACGATCGTGACCATTGATTCCGGCCAGCCTCAGCCGGGATCCGGCGGGGACGGGGTCGCCCGGCAGCCTAGATGATGATCTTGGCGCGAACCGGCGTGTCGCACTGGGGCTTCGCCGGTGCCGCGGCGCCGCCTAGAACGAGTGGCTCGGCATCGAGCGTCGCAAGCCCGGGGACGCCGATCTGCCGAATCGTCGTCGCGACGCTCGACCGGACGCACGCTTCGGCTGCAGCACCGACCAGCCGCGTGCCGGTCATCGCGCTGTTCGCGCCGCACAGGTCTTCGGCCGCCCGATGGATGCGGATGAAGAGCGCCGCCATCCCCTCGGGGGTCTTGAGGTCGAGATCGCTGTAGGCGATCCGGATCGATCGGGGCTCGGTGGAATCGTGCGAGCCCGCGATGTGATGCAACGCTGCCGGCCGGGCTTTGGCATTGCCCGCCGAAGCGGCCGGATCGGCCAGAACGAGTCCTGGTACCAGCACCGCCAGCAAGGCGGCCAGTCCAGCTGCGAACGGGAGCTTGTCGACGGTTCGCATTGCACTCTCCCCGGACCGCGAGCGTAACTGCGGTCCATTCGATCATATGCCGGTCAGATGCCCGGCGAGGCCCGTTCGTCGCAGCAGACGGCCACTTGGCCGCAAGGCCCGGCCATCGGTCACCTCTGGTTAGACGCAGGCGGCGGCAATTGGGTTCAAATCCACCCATCCCGGCCGGCCGGCCCGTCCGCGCCGGGTCGCCGGCGGCCGCGGGCCTCCCGCCTGACGTCCCGCCCAGCAATGGCGCGCTGCGTCAGTATTCGCCGTTCGTCCCGTAAATCCAACGGTTCGTCCCAGTTTGATGGCGGTTCATCCATTATTGAATACGATGGGATCGAGCGCCGCCGACACTGCGGTGAGCGGTCGAGCCGGTCGCGGCGACGGCAGGCGGCGGATCCGCGCTGCCGCGTCCATAGGGGGCCGCCCGGACAGGCAGCTACACGAACAGGCCATCGGATTGACGAAAGTACGGAAGGTCACGACCCGGGTGAACGCAAACGCGGGCGCGTGGAGCCGGCCAATCCGCGAACGACCCCGCGACCGCGGCAACCGCCAGCCGCGCGCCGGACGCGCCCGATGAGCTTGCCAACCCTCGCGGACGTCGCCGTGAGCTCGGAACCGGCGGGATCGCAGAACTGGTGGCGGCCAATCCTGACGATCGTGCCGGCGTGTTGGCTCGGGGTGTTCCTGATCGAGGTCCTGAACATGGAGGCCTGGCGGGTCGCGAACAGCGAGCTGCAGGTGGCATCGCCCTCGATCCGGGCGGTGCAGTTCCTGCTCCTGCTACCCGTCCTGTTGGTTGCCTGCCGCGCCGCCGTAGCCGTCGGCGCCGCGGGCGCGCCCGCCCCCGTGCCCGCCGCGGGCCAGTTGCTCATTGCGATCGCGTTCGCCGCACTCGCGAGGCCGGCGCTCGTATCGGCCGCGTGGCTGACGCAGCAGCGCGAAATCGCCTCCGGTATTGCCGCGTCGCTGTTGTCGCCGACCCGGGAAGGGGTCGCGGTCTGGGTCGCGAGCACAGCCGCGATGGCGCTCAACTACGCCGTCTGCCTCGGCATCGTCGTCGGCGTGAAGACCTATCGCGACCTCGAGAGCGAACGTGTCGCGCGCGCGACAGTCGAGCGCGAGGCGGTGCAGGCGCGCTTGCAGGCGCTGACGAACCAGCTGAATCCTCACTTCCTGTTCAACGTGCTGAATACGATCGTCTCCCTGATCGAATCGCGGCCGCGCCTGGCGCAGACGATGGTTACGCGTTTTGCGGACCTGCTGCGACGCATCCTGACCGATGGCGCGACGCAGTTCGTGTCGCTGGCGCGCGAGCTCGAGCTCCTCGAGCAGTACATCGAGATTCAAGAGATGCGGTTTCCGCAGCGCCTGTCGCACGACAAGCGGATCGCGCCGGGAGCGGCCGAGGCGCTCGTTCCGGCGCTTGTCATGCAGCCGATCATCGAGAATGCGGTCGTGCACGGGCTGCGCAACGACGATGGTCGCGTGCACGTACTGATCGAGGCCCGGGTCGCCGAGTCGACGCTCGAGATCCGCGTATCAAACCCCGGGGTCATCGCGCCCGCGGGTATTCCGGCGCCTTCGCCGGGCGTTGGCCTGCGTAACGTCGCCGAGCGGCTGCGAACGCTGTTTGGCGATCGCGGCGCCGTCGCGCTGCAAATGCCCTCGCCGGGCGCGTATGTCGCAACGGTGCGGATGCCGCTGCTCGAAGGCAACGGCCTCAACGGAGGTCGAGCGCAATGAAGATCCGCGCATTGCTGGTCGATGATGAGGAGCACTCGATCGAGCGGCTGCGCCAGCTGTGCGCCGAGCATGCCGACATCAAGGTGGTCGGCGAGGCGCAGAGCGGTGCCGAAGCGATCGAAAAGATCCGCGCGCTCGCGCCGACCGTCCTGTTGCTCGACGTGCATCTCGGAGCGATGAGCGGGCTCGATGTCCTGGCGGCGCTCGAGTCGGAAGACCTTCCGTTCGTGATCTTCATGACAGCCTACGAGAGCTACGCTGCCGCGGCGTTCGAGCGCGATGCCGTCGACTACCTGCTGAAGCCGTGCAACCCCGAACGCTTTTCGCGCGCGCTTTCGAAGCTGCGGGCGCGCATGGAGCGCGGCGGTCCGTCGACGCGGGATGAGCTGATCGCCGCCTGGCGGGAATTGATGGGCGGCCCGCCGCCGGCTCCCCCCGGTCGTCGCGATGGCTTGTTCGTCGAGGAGTCGGGTCGATGGGTATTCGTCGACTTTGAGTCCATCGACTACATCGAGGCTGCGCGCAATTACGTGGTGCTGCACGTCGGCAAGCGCTCGTTCTGCCATCGCGCGGCGATCTCGTCGCTCGAGAACTGGCTCGACCCGGCGCGTTACGCGCGCGTTCACAAGTCCGTCATCATCAATCTGAACCGCGTCGAGTCGATCGAGAGCGACTTCAACGGTGCTTATGTCATCCGCCTCGTCGGCGGCGCGAGTTGCCGCTCCGGCCAATCGTATCGCGGACGCATTCAACAGCTGCTGCGCCCGTCGCTGAGCAGACCGTCCGCTCCGGCTTCGTAGTTCGACGGCGCAGCTCCGGCCTGGACCGCCGCCTTCGTCCCCGGGCGCCCGCCGCTCGGGAACGGCGTGACTGCGTTCGTCCCATCGACGTGGCGCAGCGGCGACGTGTAGGCGACGCTCGCGCGGGCCGTGAGATTACTCGACCGGATCGCCCAGACTCGCACGCCGCTGCTGGTCGCCTGCGGTTCGCAGATTGTGCGGCTACCGTCGGCTGTGGACTACGCCTCGATCGTGTCCACCTGCCCGCTGCGCCTGGTGCTGACGGAGGCGCTGACGCGCGTATGCGCCTCGCTGGCGTACGCCGAGGGTGATCGCCTCGCGGGCTGCCTAGACCTCATTCATTTCCCGGCAACCCGTCTTTGGGTCGAATGGCCGGATCGGCCGCGGCGCGAGGTGGTGGCGGCAGCACTTGGCTTGCCGGTCCCCGACGACGCCGAGTCGAATGGCCTCGCGGGAATCTACCTCACGACGGATGCTGGCGGCCGCCGCGGCACGGTGCGCACATTCTGGGGCGCCCCGGACGGTGCGTCGGACCCCTCGCTCGCGCCGCTCGTGACGGATTTCGACCTCGACGCGGAACCACGCGGCGCCGACCCGATCGACGCGGTCTTCAATGGCGCGAGCGCCCGCGTCCGCTCGGACGACGTCGCGCTCGAAACCTTGCTCGACTGCTTTCGCTTCCGGTTCGACCCGACGTGGGCAGCCTACTACCGGGCCGAATTCCCGTCGCCCTCCGCACGCGAGGCGGTGCTACATGCCTCGCTCGCGACGGTTGGCACCGACCTGCCGGTCCTGTTCGCACTCTGCCTGCTGCTGAGTTCGCGAATGCAACTGCCCGAGCGACGGCCGGACATTGCAAGGCTGAACCGACGCCGCGCGCGCGAGGGCCGACCGACGTTGCTCGACCACGTCGTGATGACGGTGCCGGTACTCAGCGCCTACTCGGTCGAGCCGCGCCACGAAGGTGACCCGCGCCGGATGCCGCGACTGCATCACGTGCGCGGCCATCTGGTCCGACGCGGCAGCCAGGTGTTCTGGCGCGTACCGCAT
>DASQHH010000439.1:0-3947 GCA_035632195.1 Vicinamibacterales bacterium | reverse complement strand
CCGCCGAACGCGCCCGGGTCGCGCAGCTCGCGCAGCCGCGAGTACGCCGTCAGGAAGACGTCCTGGACCAGGTCGTCCACGTCTGCCCGGGGCACCCGGCCCAGCAGAATCGCGTGGACGAGGCGGACGTAGGCGGCGTACAGCCGGCCGAATGCGTCCTGATCGCCGTCCGCGGCGGCTTCAATCGTCGCCGTCAGGACGGGGTCCGGGTGGGGACGCGGAGCGTCCGTCGGGGCCGCCGTCACCACTGACGCCAGCCGCGGAAACACCATGGCCTGCTCCACAGAGGAGTGGACGGACTTCATCGCGGAGATGTTAACAAGCCGGCAACCTTTCGCCGACGGCCGCCGTCATATACCCCGCTGCAATATATCGCTATGAAACATATCAAGGACCCGAAGGACGCTGCCCGGTTCGAGGGCCTCGATCGAGAGCTCAAGAAGGGCAGCGCGGAACTGCTGATTCTGTCGCTGGTCGAGGACCGGCCCCGCCACGGCTACGAGCTGTGCAAGCTGATCGAGCTCCGCTCCGGCGGAGTGCTGACGTTCCGAGCTGCGTCGCTGTATCCGCTGTTGTACCGCCTCGAGGATCGCGGATGGATTCAGGGACGGTGGGTCGAGAAGGCGGGGCAGCGGCGACGACGCTATTACCGTCTGACGTCTTCGGGGTCGACGGTGCTGGCGTCGCAGCGCAACATCTGGCGCGAGTTCGTGGCGGCTATCAACCGCGTCACGGGGATGGAACATGCCTGACCACCGGAGTTTCGACGACATCATCGAGGAGCTGTCGCAGCATCTACGGGATCGGTACGAGGAGCTACGCGCGAGCGGATTGACCGCGGACGCGGCCCGTCGTGACCTGCAGCGCGAATTCGAGGGCGAGCCGTCGCTGCACGCCGCGATGGCCCGCGCGCTGCCGCGGGCGGCGGACGAGCCGGTGCAGCTCGCGTCGCCGCGGGCGACGCCGCTCGGTGGGCTCTGGAACGACGTGAGATATGCGCTTCGTACGTTTGCTCTGGCGCCCGGCTTTACGGCCATCGTCGTCATCACTCTCGCGCTCGGCATCGGCGCCACGACGGCCATCTTCAGCGTGTTCGATACGGTGCTGCTCCGGCCGCTGCCGTACCCGGACGTCGAGCGGCTCGTCGCCGTCAGCGAGCGCACGACCACGGGCCACAGCATGTCGATCTCGTGGCCGAACTTCGAAGACTGGCGCGCGCAGAATGACGTGTTCGAGCACTTCGGCATTTATCGGAACGCGACGGTCAACCTGACCGGCGGCGATGAACCGGAGCGGCTGAATGCCGCGCATGCGTCCTCGGCGATGTTCGCCGCGATCGGCATCGCGCCCGAGGCGGGCCGTGTGTTCGGTGCGGACGATGACCGTCCGGGCGCCGCCCGGACCGCGGTGGTCAGCGATCGCCTGTGGCGCAGCCGCTTCAGCGCCGATCCCCGGCTCATCGGACGCGTAATCGAATTGAACGGCGAGCCGTACCAGATCGCCGGGATCATGCCTCCTGCGATGCGCTTTCCCTCCCGGCTCGTCGACGTGTGGCTGCCGTTCGGCCTCATCGTGCCGACATTTCCGCCGCGCGGTGCGCATCCCGGTCTCGCCTCGATCGCGAAGCTGAAGTCGGGCATCTCGCTCGAGCGCGCGGAGGCGGCGATGGATGCAATCGCGCGCCGCCTCGAACGGCAGTATCCGGACTCGAACAAGAACAGCAGAGTTGCGCTGCAGCCGTACGTCGATCAGGTCGTGCAGAACATCCGTCCCGCCCTCGTCGTGCTGATCGGCGCGGTCGGGTTCGTCCTGCTAATCGCCTGCGCGAATCTGGCGAACCTGACGCTGTCGCGCGCCGAAGGACGCCATCGCGAAATCGCGATCCGCGCGGCGCTCGGCGCGGTGCGGCGGCGCATCGTGCAGCAGCTGCTCGTCGAGAGTCTTCTGCTGTCGATGGCCGGCGGTGCGGCCGGGGCGCTGATCGCGTACTGGTCGGTCCGGGCGTTCGTTGCGTCGCAGCCCGCCACGGTGCCGCGCATCGATCTCGTCGCGGTCGACGGTCGCGTGCTGCTGTTCACGGCGGCGTTGTCGCTGCTGACCGGCGTCCTCTTCGGACTCGTGCCGGCATGGCGCGCTTCGGCGCCGGACCTGGCCGTCACGCTGAAAGAGACGGCACGATCGACGACAACGTCCCGACGACTGCGCTCGACTCTGGTGGTGGTGGAAGTCGCCCTCGCGATGGTGCTTCTGGTTGCGGCCGGGCTCACCATCCGCAGTTTCGCCCGCCTCATGGCGATCGACCCCGGCTTCAATCCGGACGACATCGTGACGGTGCGGCTCACGCTGCCGGCCGCCAAGTACCCGACCGCGGAACGCTGGCTCGTGTTTCATCGCGAGCTGCTGCGGCGCGTCCGGGAGATTCCCGGCGTGGAGGCTGCGGGGCTCAACAGCGCGGTCCCGCTCGAGGGCGGCGGCGCCGAGGCGCCGATCGTGAAAGAAGGGGACCCGCTTCCGACGCCCGATCACCCGTCGCCGGCGACGCTGTTCCAGACGACCAGTCCCGGCTACTTTCGCGCGATGGGCATCGCGCTCGTCGCCGGCCGCGACTTCGACGAACGGGACGGGCCCTCATCGCCTCTCGTGGCGATCGTCGACGAATCTGTCGTCCGCACGGTGTTCGGCGGCGCGGACCCGATCGGGAAACGCATTGCGTTCGAGATGGCGGGCGGTCACCAGGCAGTGCCGCAGATGATCTGGCGAGAGGTCGTCGGCGTCGTGCATCACGTCCGCCATTACGGCCTCGCGGGCGAGCCGCCGTTCGTGCAGGTGTACGCGCCCTACGGTCAGCTGCCGGTCTATATGCAGCAGCGGATGCCGTCGATGGCGCTCGTGACGCGCACGGCCCTGGCTCCCGACGCCTTCACGGCCTCGCTGCGCCGCGAGCTGGCCGCGATCGATCGTGACATCCCGATCTACCAGGTGCAGACGATGGAGCGGTACCTGCAGCAGAACACGGAGCAGCCGCGTCTCAGCGTGACGCTCTTGAGCTTGTTCGGCGGGCTGTCGCTCCTGCTCGCGGTCGTCGGCGTGTACGGTGTGCTCTCGTACACGGTGAATCAACGGCGGCAGGAGATCGGCATCCGTCTCGCGCTGGGCGCATCCCGCGGCGACGTGCTGCGCCTCATCGTCGGCCACGGCGTGATGCTGGCGGGTGCCGGCCTTGCCATCGGAGGCGTTGCCGCGTGGCTGCTGGCCGGATCGCTCCGCTCGGGGTTGTTCGAGATCTCGCCGCACGACGGCGCGACGTTCGCCTGCATCGCCGCCACGCTCTTCGTCTGCGCGTCCGCCGCCAGCTACCTGCCGGGCCGACGCGCCGCGCGCGTCGATCCGGCGGCGACGCTGCGAGCCGGCTGACCGACGTCGCTATACTGGCGGCATGACCGCTGACGTCGACAAGGCTGCGCGTCTCCGGGACCTGCATCACGGTCCGCCGATCCTCGTGCTCCCGAACGTCTGGGATGCGGCGACGGCGAGGCTGATCGAGTCCGAAGGGTTTCCGGCCATCGCGACGACGAGCGCGGGTGTCGCGGCAGCGCTCGGCTACGCGGACGGCGGCGCCGTGCCGGCGCGCGAGATGATCGAAGCGGTGGCGCGGATCGCGCGCGCCGTTTCGGTGCCGGTCACCGCGGACATCGAGCATGGCTACGCGACGACGCCCGACGCCGTCGCCGACGTCGTGCTTCGCGTCGCCGCGGCCGGCGCCGTCGGCGTCAACCTCGAAGACATCCTGCCGGAATCCGCCGAGCTGGAAGCGTTGACCGTCCAGTGCGACAAGATTCGCGCGGTCGCGAAGGGTGCGGCGACGTCCGGGGTGGGCGTCGTGATCAACGCGAGGACGGACGTCTACCTGCGCGGCATCGGCGCGACAGAGTCGCGGCTGGACGCGG
>DASQHH010000438.1:0-6766 GCA_035632195.1 Vicinamibacterales bacterium | reverse complement strand
GGAGTCGTTCCGACGAGGTGGGTGATGTGGGCGTTCCTAGCGGCGGACTTATAGAACGCCTGAATCGTCTGCGTCATCGTCGGGTTCGGAACCGCGGCCGTCGGCGGCGGCTCGACGTAAACGCCGTCATAGAAGACGATTTTCCGGAGCGGCTGCGTGGGATCGCGGTAGACGACCACGAGTCCGGCGCCGCCGCTCTCCGGGACGACGCCTGTCGTGCCGGCCCCTGGCAGCTGCACCTTGTTCGGCGCGAGGCCGGCGGCCTGCAGGTCCTGGTTGTTGACGAGCCGTTTCCCCGTGGGATTTCCGTTCGGGTCTTTCTGAAGGGGCAGCAGCCTCAGAACGTCCGCCCGGAACATCGTCACTTTCAAGCTCGGGTTCCCCGGCACCGCCCAGCACACGTTGCCCGACTTGTCCGGTCCCGGCAGCGCGTACGACATCGCCGTTCCGACCGAGAGCGGCTCGCCACGAAATTGCGCACCGCACACCGGACCGGATGTCGACGTACATTTTTGCGACGGGTTGATGTCGGGGTCGTGCCACGCCCCGCTTGCTTTCTTATGCGGGCCGTTGTTCAGGGAGATCGTTTCCCAGTACAGAAACGCCGCGACGATGTCGGCATTCTGAGGAACGCCGGCGACCGGCATCGTGCCGCTCACGAAGCCGGTCTTCGATTTGTTCAGGTCGACGCTGCTGACGAAATAGTCGCCGGTGACGAGATAGCCGCCCTGGTAAGGCAGCGCATCCGGCGGCGGAACCGGCGCCTGCTGCGCTCGTCCGCCCAACTGGGCGAAGACCACGGCGAGTGCGAATGCAAACAGAAACGCGCGATGCGTTCGACCGAACGCCGCTCGCGCGGTCTTGCCGATCAGCGCGCGATCCGACGTCTTCGCAACAAGAGCAGCGGGGAACTGGCACTGGGCCATATGACACCTGAGCAATGTATGCACTCAACGTAGACGGACAGACACGCCACGTTTCGCAGCCAGACACGTCCGAAAAACGACTGTTTCTGCCGCTTGCGACATCAGGTAGCGCGGAGTGCGGATTATGTTCGAGGGATAGGCGCGTTACAAGAGCAAACGTCGATTACGAGAGCGTAACCGGGAGTCCACGCTGCGGCCGAGAAAGTTCGTCCTGTACGACGACAACTTTCTCGAGACCGCCTTCGCGATCCTCGCGCTGCGTTTAGCGTCCGGCGCGGCGGCGGGCGTCGGGCACGAGGGGATCTTCGGCTGACTTGCCGCGGACGTCGAGATACTGCCGATAGCTGTCAGCGAAGCGTTCGGTCTTGAGCGCCTCGCGGACGCGCCCCTCGTAGTAGTACACGGGCGCGAAAAACGCGTAGGTCGGTTCCTCGTCCATGAACAGCGCGAGCGCTTCACCACGGCGCTTGATGCACGTATCGAACTCAGAATCGGCCTGGAGGAATTGCCTGGCCGCCAGATAGGCGCGTCCGAGATCGAAATGACCAATCCAGGTGTCGAGCAGAGTATTCGCGTCGCCCAGTGACTTGACGGCCTGAGCGGCATCGCCGGACTTCATCGCAATCGCGGCTTCCAGCACTTTCGCGTACGCTTTCGGCTCGGCCTGAGTCTCGGCGGCGAGGCCGTCGATGAGCGTTCGCGTTGCTGCCGCGTTGTCGGCGTCGATCAGGATGCGTCCGGCGAGAAAGCGAATCTTGATGGCCTTGCTGTAGGACAATGCTTTTTGCGCGGCAGCGATCGCCGCCCGCTTGTCCTGGCGCTGCACCTGCGCGTACCCCACCGCCGCGAACTTGGCTGCAGCGTTGTCTGGGTTCTTCGCCTGCAGTTCCGCCGCGGCCCCGCGCTCGAGAATGCCGACGGCCTCGGAGAAGCGCCCCTGCAGAATCGCCAGATCGCCGAGGCCGGATGACGCCCACGAGGCGCCGCGCGCGTTGACTTGCGAGAGCGCCTGATAGGTTGATGCGGCTTCGGCGAACTGTCCCTGTCCGAGTTGGGCGTACGCACGCGTGAACAGCGACCAGTGTGGACTATTGAGTTCGCCGAGCGTCGCCGATTCGCGCTCGGCCGCGGTGAAATCCGCACCGTAATTGTCGTACAAAGCCAGATTGATTCGGTAGAGCGGCCGCTTGGGCACGAGCGTCGCCGCCCGGCCGAACTCCGCGAGCGCCTTCGGAATGTTCCGCAGCCCGGCGTAGCACAGCCCGAGGTTGTTGTGAGCGAGGACTTCGGTCGGGTAGCGCAACGTGACGTCGCTGTATTCCTTCACGCACTGTTGATAGTCGCTCGTCATGTAGTAGTACAGCCCGCGCGTCGTCGAGCGCTCGCGATCCGTCATGCCGTCGATGTTGCGGAGCGCTTCCGCCGCGAACTTCGCGGCCTCGTCAAGGTGGTTCTGGTTCAACGCGAGGACGGCGAGCCCCTGGTAGCCGATCCCGAACTTCGGATCCAGCGCTACCGCCTTGGCATAGTTGCTCTGCGCTTCTTCGTATTTCAGATTCGACGACGATTCCCTCGCGGCCGCGTAGTAACGCAGGACCTCCGGAGATGTGGCGGAGACCGTCGTCATCGTGAACATCCGGGCGGAATCGGACCGGTCGCCGAGTCCCCGGCGCAGTGTCGGTGTGAGGTTGAGCGCCGCGGCGAGCACCTGGTTGCCGGCAGATGCGCGGCCCTTGGCGGCGACAATGACCTTGCCCGACACCGCCTCGGTGGCTGTCATCGACACGTTGTAGCGATTGCCATCGCGCCCCACGGAGCCGGACAGAATCACGCCGAGGCCCTGCTTTCCGGCGAACTCGCGCGCCGCCGCTTCGTCGAGTTTCGGCGGTGCCGGTACGCCGAACGTCGGTCTGATGGCGTTGTGGTCGTAGGCGCTGATGAAGCCCGCGTCTTCGAGTGCGCGCTTCATCTGCGGCTCGATGGTGTGATCGAACTGCGGATCGCCGGTCGTGTTCTGGAAGTCGGCGATGAGGACCGAGACGGGATCGGGCGGCTTCACCGGCGCGGTGAACCATTTCGCCGTGTAGTAGGTGCCGGTCAGCAGCACCGCGACGACGAGGGCGGCGGATGCAATCATGCCTTTCGTGAGACGCCGCACGATTGGCAGCCGCCTGCCGTTTTCGTCGAGCGCGTTCAGCGCTGCGACGAGCTCCGCCGTCGACTGGTACCGCTTCGCAGGGTCGCGCTCGAGGCACTTCATGACCACTGCTTCGAGCGGTTCAGGGATCGTCTGGTCGACGGTCCGCAGCGGCACGACGCCTTCGGCGACGCGGTACTTCATCGCTTCGACGCGGGCCAGCGGCGTCTCGAGTGGCGCGGCGAGCCGCAGGCCGAGCAGGCACTCGTACACGATCAGCCCGAACGCGTAGATATCCGCCCGCCCGTCGACCGCGCGTCCGGCGGCCTGCTCCGGCGCCATGTATTCGAGCGTGCCGATGATCGCGCCGCTCGTGTCTTCTTCCGCGGACGCGGAGATGCCGAAGTCCATGATCAGCGCCTGCTCGGCGTCCCCGTCTGACGGCTCTTTGGCGCTGATCATGATGTTCGGCGGCTTGAGGTCGCGATGCACGACGCCGGCTTCGTGGGCCGCGAGCATCCCTGCGGCGATCTGTCGGGCGAGCCGCAGCGCGCGCTTCGCGGGCAGCTTCAGCTCACGTCGAAGCAGCGTCGCCAGATCCTCGCCCTTGACGAACGGCATCGTGATGAACTTGATGCCGTCGATCTCGCCGAGGTCGTGGATGCGAACGACGTTCTTGTGGGTCACCTGGCGCGCGAGCAGCAGCTCCTGCTTGAAGCGCTTCTCGGCTTCGGGCAGTCGCGCCCGCTTCTTCGCGTCGACCCGAATGACCTTGAGTGCGACGGCCACGCCGAGTTCCGCGTCCCACGCCTGGTACACGGCGCCCATGCCGCCGACGCCGAGCAGTTTGATGATGTGATAGCGCGCGCCGAACGACTGTCCGACGCGCAGCGGGCCTCCCGGTGCCGTCGCAGCGCCGATTTCACCGGCGGCGATCGTCATCTCCGCCGCGCCGACCGTCGAGCCGCCCTCCGACGGACCGAACGTCGCGCCCGGAGGCAAGCCGGTGGTGTCGATAGCCACCGCGCCCGTGGCGATCGACGTCGTCGCGAACCCCGCCCCGCAACTCGGGCAGCGGCTCGCCACGTCCGGCACCGAATTGCCGCACCGTGGACACATCATGTATGAAGAAACGTGAAGAACGATTATGAACCGCTAGGCCCGGACTCGCAACCCTATTGATGCCAAATACTTGTCCGCCTGGGGTAAACGCCCCAGGCGTTCAGGATCACGCCATTCCGTTTACTATTACCCGCATGAAAGCCAGGATCCTGATGCTCATCGGTCTCGGAATGATGGCGGCGTCAGCCGCCGCCGAGACGCCGACGTTCTCGAAGGACGTCGCGCCAATCCTCCAGCGATCGTGTCAGCAATGTCATCGTCCTGGCGCCATTGCGCCGATGTCGCTCATGACATATCAGGACGCGCGTCCGTGGGCCCGATCCATAAAGGCCAAGATCACGGCCCGCGAGATGCCGCCGTGGTACATCGATCGCCACGTCGGCATTCAGAAGTTCAAGGAAGACCCTTCCCTGACGGACGCCGAGATCGCGACCATCGCGCAATGGGTGGACGCCGGAGCGCCGCAGGGCAGCCCGCGCGATCTGCCCGCGCCGCGCGTGTTCACCGACGACGACAAATGGCATATCGGCAAACCCGACATCGTGATCACGATGCCGAAGGCGTATGAACTGCGAGCCAACGGACCGGACGAGTTCCTCGACGTCGACGTCGACCCGCACTTCGCCGAAGACATGTACATCGCCGCCGTCGAGACGAAACCCGAGCCCTACAGCTTCAAGGTGATCCACCACGCCACGGCGAACATGATCGAGGACGAGGACGAAGATCCCGTCGGCTTCTTCTTCAACGAGTACGCCCTCGGCAAGAACGGCGACATCTTTCCACCCGACTCCGGTCGCCTGATCAAGGCCGGCTCGAAGATCCATTTCAACCTGCACCTGCATCCGTCGGGCGAACGGTCGCTGGTGAACGTCTCCATCGGCTTCAAGCTGTATCCGAAAGGGCAGACGCCGAAGTACGTCGCGTTCACGCAGCACATGGGTGACAACAACGACATCGACATTCCGCCGGGCGAGATCGCCCGTACGGACGGCTACTTCCGTCTGCCGCGGGCGGCGGTGCTCTCGGCGTTCCAGCCGCACATGCACAACCGCGGCAAGGCGATGTGCATGGAGGCGATTTATCCCGACATCCGCGCCGACTCGGCGCGCCCCGGTCCCGCGCGCACCGAGACGCTCAGTTGCGTGAGCAACTACCAGTTCGGCTGGCACATCACGTATCCGTACGCGGACGACTCGACGCCGATCCTGCCGGCGGGGACGATCATTCACATCACCGCCTGGCACGACAACACGGCCGCGAACAAGTACAACCCGAATCCGCGCAACTGGGTCGGATACGGACAGCGCACGGTCGACGAGATGAGCTTCGCCTGGGTGTCGCTCTTCTACATCGACCAGGCCGACTACGACGCCCGCATCGCCGCGCGCCGCAAGGCGAATGAGTAGCGCGAAGGCTTCAGCCGACCGCCCAGTATGAAGTACGCCTTTCGTCAGCTCGCCAAGAACCCCGGCTTCAGCGCGATCGCGATCGTCACGCTCGGGCTCGGCATCGGCGTGACGACGGCGATCTTCAGCGTCGTCTACGGCGTGCTGCTGCGTCCGCTGCCGTACCCCGATCCCGATCGCATCGTCGCGGTCAACGAAGTGACCAACAAGGGGCGGCTGAACGCGCTCGCAGACCCGAACTTCGACGATTTCCGCGATCAGAGCCGCAGCTTCGCGGCCATCGCGAAGTACGGCGGCGTGCTGGCGACGATCTCGGGTGCGTCGACGCCGGCGCGTGCCGTCGTCGCCCGTGTCTCGCCGCAGTTCCTGCGCGTGTTCGGTCTGCAGCCGATCGCCGGGCGCGACTTCGTCGACACCGACGCGCGAAAAGGCGCGGCGCCGACGGTGATGGTCAATTACTCCTTCTGGACGCAGTCTCTCGGGTCGACGCGCGATTTGTCCGCGGCGACGCTGAAGATCGACGGCAAGAGCTTCGGAGTGATCGGCGTCCTCCCGGCGGGGTTCGACTTCCCGGCAGAGGCGACGTTCTGGATTCCAACGGATCTCGACGGAGAGAACGGCAGCAGGACCTCGCACAACGTCCGCTCGGTCGCCCGGCTGCGCGACGGGGTATCGGTGGCGCAGGCCAACGCCGACGTCAGCGCGATCGCGAAGCGCATCTACGACGGCTCGACCGAGAAAGGCGACTTCCTGCTCGTCGACGGCCGCGTCACGCCGCTTCAGGAATCGATCACGGGCAGGGCCAAATCGCCGCTGCTGATTCTCTTCGGTGCCGTCGGCTTCCTTCTCGTCGTCGCGTGCGCGAACGTCGCGAACCTGATGCTCGCGCAGTTGTCGGCCCGCGAGCGCGAACTGGCCATGCGCGCCGCGCTCGGCGCGGGACGGGGACGCCTGGTCCGCCAGTTCCTGGGCGAGGCAATGCTGCTGTCGCTCATCGGCGGCGCGGTCGGTGTCCTGCTGGCCGTCGCGGGCGTCGATGCGCTGCTGGCACTGGCGCCGTCGAGTCTGCCGCGGCTCGGCGACGTCGCCGTCAGCGTGCCCGTGCTCGCGTTCGCGTTCGGGCTCGCGACCGCCGTCGCCGTCGGCCTTGGCGCGTTCATGGCGATGCGCGC
>DASQHH010000437.1:0-5577 GCA_035632195.1 Vicinamibacterales bacterium | reverse complement strand
CCACACGCCCGGCTGGTTGCCGAAGCGCCTCCCGGCAAAGAGCCGGATGTTCTCGTCAAGCAGATAGCCCTGAACGAACGCCCTGCCGAAGCGGAGATACATGTACACGAACCACGGCGACGAGACGGCGACGATGAGCATGAGTCCGGAGACCCATCTGAGTCCGAGCAGCCGCCGGCGCGCGTCGGCGTCGAGCGCGATTGCGATGAACAGCGTGAGGCCGCACAGCACCAGTGCGACGGGGCCCTTGGTCAGAACGCCCAGCGCGATTCCGAGGTAACCGGGCCACTGCAGCCATCGCGGGCCGCGCAGCGCCGCGACCGTCAGCAGCGCGGCGCCGCCGAACGTGAACAGCGTGAAGACCGAATCGAGGATTGCGTAGCGCGCGAGCGCGAACACGCCTGCGCTCGACGCCAGCAGCAGGCCCGCGACGATGCCGACCTCAATCTTCCTGGTCAGCGCCGCGGCAAACCAGGCCGTCACACCAATCAGCGCCAGCGCCGACAGGGCGGAGACCATACGTGCGCCAAGCTCGTTCTGCCCGACGAGCAGCATGGCGATGCCCTGGAGCTGATGGAAGAGGATCGGCTTGTCGAAGAACGGCTGGCCGTTGTACTGCGGCGCAAGCCAGTCGCCGCTCGCGATCATCTCGCGCGTCGTCTGCGCGTAGTGCGCTTCGTCGGGATCCCAGAAGGTCGGCTGGCCCAGCCGCCAGAACAGAACGACGTACAAGAGCGTGCTGGCGAGAAGCGCGAGCGCGACCGGCTCGAAATCCCTGTAGGACTGACGCCGGCGCGCAGGGACGTGGCTGTCCGGCGAGCCTGCTCTATAATCCACCGGCTCCCGGACCGATACCAAGGTTTGCGTGGAAAGATTTTACACGATCTTTAGCTGATGCCGGCCGCTGCTGTCACTCACTGTCCGGTACTGATCGTCGAGGACGACGCCGATCTTCGCGAGATGATGGCGCAGCTGCTGACAATGGAAGGCTACGCGGCGGCGGCCGTCGCCAACGGACGCGAGGCGCTCGCGTATCTGCAGGACAGCCGCGATACACCGAACGTTATACTCCTCGACCTGATGATGCCGGTGATGGACGGCTGGGAATTCCGCCGTCAGATGCAAGCCGACCCATCGATCGCCGCGCTCCCCGTCATCGTCCTCTCCGCACTCGACCCGGCGCGCGCGCAGGATGTCGCCGCCGCCGCCTTTCTCCGCAAGCCGCTCGATTTCGATCGTCTGCTATCGCTCGTCCGCCAGCTCTGCGACTAACTCAGCCGCGCGCGCGGTTGATACGATCGCAGCACGGTGCTTCGACGCGCTACGAAGGTCCTCGCCCGCATTTTCATCACGATCGTCGTCATCGTCCTCATCATCATCGGAGCGGGCCTGGCGACGATTGAGACCGCCTGGGCCAAGAACCGCATCCGCGGGCTGATCGTCAGTCAGGCGAACGAGTACCTCACCGCGACGCTCGATATCGGAGAGTTGAGCGGATCGCTCGTGCGCGGCCTGCAGCTGCGCGACGTCCGGCTGGCGCGCGACGGCAAGGCGCTCATCGCGATCGACGAAATCGCGCTCAGCTACTCTATCCGTGAGCTGCTGCAGCCGGGGACGGTGATTCGCCGGATCCGCCTGACCCGGCCGCGCATCGAGGGCGGGAAGCAGCGCGATGGACGGTGGGATTTGGCGGCGCTGGTCAAGCGCGAACAGACCGAGGAGAAGCGCAGCGGACCGGGACGGCCGATCGAAATCCAGTCGATCGAGATCGTCGACGGACGGATCACGCTGCGCGATCCGCTGCAGTTCGGCGCGGCCCACGTCCCGACCGATTACCAATCGTTGAACGCGTCGTTGTCGTTCGAGTACTACCCGGTCCGCTGGCGGGTGACGTTCGATCACATCTCGTGGGTTGGGCGCGATCCGACGCTCGACGTCACGCTCATGACCGGCAGCTTCGGCCACGCCACCGGCGGCTGGTTCTTCGACGCGCTTCACGTCGAATCGCCCCACAGCGCGTACACGCTGCGCGGCCACATCGACACGGACATGAGCCCGACGCGATTCGACCTCCAGGTGCGCGCGGACGCGTTCGCGTTCCAGGAATGGTCCGGCGTGCTCAACGGACTGAAGAACATCGCCGTCGACTCGTCGTTCGACGTCACGCTGAAGGGTTCCTCGCACGCGCTCGACTCGACGGTGAAACTGACCGGCACCGGCGGCAGCGTTGCGGGCCGAATCCTGTTCGACACCAGCCTTCCCGGGTGGCACGGCAAAGGCAGCGTCGACGTCACGATGTTGAACCTGGCGCGCTGGCTGAATCGCGCCGACCGGCCCTCCAACATCACCGGGCGCGTGACGTTCGATCTGGATCTCGGCTTCGGCATCCATTTCCCGCGCGGCACTTACACGTTCGACGGCCCGTACGCGATGTACATGAACTACGCCGCCGACGATCTCAAGGCGCGAGGACGCATCACGGCCGAAGACGTGATGATCGCGGAAGCCTCGGCCGTCGCGTGCGGCGCGCACGTGACGACTGTGGACTCGACGATCAGTCTCGCAGGTCCGTTTCCGTTTCGCTTCCGCGGCGCCGCGGACAGCGTCGATCTGCGCTTCGTGCCGGCCGGCGTCCCGGTCCCGCATGTCGAGAGCACGCTCGGATTCGACTACGACGTGCACGGCCGGTTCAGCAGCCCCTTCGTCGAGGGCAACGCGCGTTTCCGTCCATCCACGTTCCTCGGCGCGCGGATCGGCGCAGGGACCCTCGGGAGCATCGACACTTCGCAGACGCCGATCACCTGGTCGGGAGACGGCGACGTCGATGCCTTCGACCTCCATCGCGTTGGTGAAGGGCTCGACGTCGGCTGGATGCAGGATCCGCGCTATGCCGGTACCATCGCGGGACACTTCAGAGTCGAGGGCGCCGGGAGCGATCGCGGGACGCTCGCAATGACTGCGAGCGGACGCATCTTCCGCGCTTCCCTCTTCAAGGGGACGTTCGCCGACGCCGTCGTCTCGATGGCGATTGATCGCGAAACGTTGCGCGCCTCCTATGACGGACGCCTAGACGGCATCGACCCTGCGATCCCGTTCGATGACACGCGTCTGGCCGCGTCCCTGACTGGAACGGCGCGCATGACCGCGACAGTCCGGGGGCTGCTGACCGCGCCCGTCCTGAAGCTCGGGGACTACGACGTCGCCGGCACTATGGCGCTCGCGAAGTCGACCGTCGGCAAGCTTGCACTGGATCGCGCTGACATTGACGCGACGCTCCGCGACTCCGTACTGACCCTGACGCGCATCGACGCCTCCGGTCCCTCGATCGCCGGAGTGGCCAACGGCCGCCTGGACTTTCGCGAGCCGCGCGTCGTGGCCGATCTGTCGTATGACGTCTCACGCGCGGATCTCGAGCAGCTGCGTCCGCTCACGGGCGGCGCCGCTGCCGGCATCGTTTCGACGAAGGGGCACGTCTCGGGCCCTTCGGACGCGCTCCACGCCGTCGGCGACGCGAGCGCGACCGATTTCGACGCACCGGCTGCCCACGCGTTGACGGTGACGGGACACTACGACGTGACGACGCCGTCTGACGACCTCGCGCGCACGCGCGCACACGTCAACGTACACGGGTCTTTTCTCACCCTGGCCGGCGGCGCGGTCCAGGACGCGTCCGGAATCGTCAATTACGAGGCGCGGCAGATCACTTTCAACGTGAATCTCAAGCAGGTCGAGACGCGGTCGGCGTCGCTCAAGGGCGCCTTGACGCTGCTCGACGTGCCAGCCGGCACGCGTGCGCTGGCGATCGACGAACTGACCATTTCGATCGGCAGCGCGCCCTGGCAACTTGCGAAGCAGCCGCAGCGGCCGACCATTCAGTGGACGGACGCGGGCGTGTCGATCACCGCTGCCACGTTGACGTCGTCGGGCAACTCGCGCATCGACATCGCAGGCGACTGGCGCCGCAACGGCTCGGGCATCCTGCACGTGACGGCTGGCCACGTGTCACTCGATACGCTGCAGCGCGCGTTCGAGCGGCCCGCGCTCTACGGCGGCGTGCTCGACGTCGACGCGACCATCCGCGGCGGCGACGCCCCTTCAGTCACTGCCACGGTCGCGCTCACCTCCGGACGCGTGGAGCGCGTCACTTTCCAGCAGCTCCGCGGACGCGTCGACTACGCCGATCGGGAGCTGACGCTCGACCTCCGGCTCGACCAGGCGCCGGGCGTCTGGATCAGCGCGGTCGGAACGGCGCCCCTGTCGCTCTTGACGGCGACTGCTGAGACGCCGGCCGCCGACGCCGGCCGGCCGATCGACCTCGCCGTCACGTCGAGCCGGATCGACTTCGGCCTGATCGAGGGCGTCACGGACGTCCTGCGCAGCGTCAGCGGGGACGCGCAGATAAACGTGCGCATCGCCGGAACCGCGCGCGATCCGCACTTTACGGGCACCGTGTCGTTGGCGGGCGCGGCATTCCTGGTCGCTGGCACCGGGTCACGGTACAAGAATGCGAGCGCCGACATCGCCCTCGGACAGGACCGGATCACCGTGAACGCGCTGCACCTCGACGATGCCGCGGGCCACCAGCTCCGCGTGACCGGCAGCATCGGGACGCGCGAGCTGACGGTCGGCGATGTGCGCATCGACGTCGTGGCACAGCGGTTCGAGATCATGCGCAATGAGTTCGGACGCCTCGATCTCGATGCTTCGCTGCAGCTGCGCGGCACGTTCGACTCGCCTCGCGTGGCGGGCGACGTCACCATCGACGGCACCGAACTGCATGCCGACGAGATCTTGCAGCGCGTCCTCTTCAGGCCGTATGCGGAGGAGGCCGCCGCCCTGCCCACGACAGACGTGGATGCCGTCGCCGCGCTGAATCCCTGGGATCGTCTCGGCCTCGACGTCTCCGTGCACGTGCCGCGGACGCTGCGGCTGACCGGCAAGAACGTCCAGGTGTCGGCCAACACACCGATTGGCATCGGCGACATCGACCTTCACGTCGGCGGCGATCTGTATCTCTACAAGGATTCTCGGCAGCCGCTGTCCGTCACAGGCTCGCTCGACACGCTCAGCGGAGCGTATGTCTTCCAGGGGCGCCGATTCGACGTGGACGAGGGGCGCAGCTCGATCAACTTCCACGGCGATCTCGATCCGGATCTCTGGGTCAGGGTCCGCCGGCTCATCTCCGGTGTCGACACCAGCGTGACCCTCACCGGGCCGCTGCATCAACCCGAGCTGCAACTGGCCAGCACGCCGCCGCTCGATTCATCCGACATCCTCTCGCTGATCGTGTTCAACACGTCGACCAATCAGCTGAACACCGCGCAGCAGCAGGAGCTGCTCGTCCGGGCCGGCGCGCTGGCCGCCGGATTTCTGGCGGGTCCGCTGCTGTCGACGATTCAAAGCGAGATCGGAATTCAAACGCTCGAGATCGATCCTGGCGGCGACCTCGGGATTGGACCGAAGGTCACCGTCGGCGAAGAGCTCGCGCCGGGCCTCGTCGCGCGGTTCAGCCGGCAATTCGGGCCAGACCCCTACGACGAAGTGATGGTCGAGTACTACCTCTCGCGCATCCTGCGT
>DASQHH010000436.1:0-3824 GCA_035632195.1 Vicinamibacterales bacterium | reverse complement strand
GCGGCCGTCTGAGAGCTGCAGCGTTTGAGAAAGCCCGTCTCCAAGGCGCACCGTGCGCCCTCCATCGAGATCCATGAGATACAGACCGCCCGGGGCAACCTCCTCGCCGGCGCGGTTCCCCTGCGCGGCATAGAAGAACCGGTGACCGTCCTGCAGGAATTGCGGGTGCCGATGCGAGCTTTGGCCTTCCTGCACTTTCGTCACCTGCGAGCTCGTTCCTCCGTTGCTGGGGACACGCCAGATCCCCAGGCCCGTCGAGTAGAGGATGGTGCCGCCGGCATAGGTGCTCCAGGTTCCGCCGCGCGTGTTGGGCACGGCCGCCAGGTTTCGAATCGTGCCGCTGCCGAGGTCGACCCGTTTGAGTTGACCGTCAGCGAAGAAGCCGATCGACTCGCCGTCCGGCGACCAGAACGGAAAACTTGCGCCCGCCGTGCCGGCAATCGGCCTGGCGACGCCGGCGCCCTGAAAATCCCGGAGCCACAGCACGGACTCGGGGCCGGCGTACGCGACGAAGACGATGCGCCGCCCTTCCGGCGACAGCGCAAACATCGTCAGGTCTGTCGTGGGCGGCGTGGTGATATCGAAGCGCTGAGGTGCGGGATCGGGCGTCCGCCATCGCATCCAGCCGAGTGTTCCAGCCACCGCGATCGCTGCAGCAGCCACCATCCAACCGATCGCCGGAGATCGCTTCGACGGTATCGGCCGGCTCTCATGCGCCTGATCGATTCCCGCGATCACGTCGTCGATCGCCAGCGCCGCGTCGTGCAGATCCGCAAGCCGCTTCGTGCGGTCCTTCGCCAGGCAGCGCCGCAGCAGCGCGCGAATCGCGACGGGCGTTCCGATCGGCAGCCGCGACCAGTCCGGCTCCTGCTTCAAGACCGCCGTCGCCGTGTCCAGCACGTCTTCGCCGGGAAACGCACGCGCGCCGGTCAACATCTCGTAGAGCACGCAGCCGAAGGCCCAGACGTCCGTGCGTTTGTCGATGGCCTTGCCGCGCGCCTGCTCGGGGCTCATGTACGCGGCCGTGCCGAGAATCACGCCTCGTGCGGTGACCGCCGGCGACACCACGGTCGACGCTCCGTCGATCGGATCGTCCAGCAGCGTCTTCGCGAGTCCGAAATCGAGCACCTTGACGACGCCCGTTTCGGCGGCCTTGATGTTCGAGGGCTTGAGATCGCGATGGACGACGCCCTGGTCGTTGGCCGTGGCGAGAGCGCCGGCAATCTGGCGTGCGATCGGCAGCGCAACGTCGAGCGCCAGTGCGCCCTGCGCGATGCGGTCCGCGAGCGTCGGCCCGGGCACCAGCTCCATGACGATCGCGCGCGACGACTGCCACGCCTCGACGCCGTAGACGTGCGCGATCGGGGGATGATTGATCGAGGCGAGCAGGCGCGCTTCGCGGTCGAATCGGACGAGCCGATCCGCGTCGCGCATGAGCGTGTCGGGAAGCACTTTGACGGCGACGTCGCGTCCGAGCGCGGTGTCGCGCGCGCGATAGACCTCGCCCATGCCGCCTTCACCTATGGCGGCCACGATTTCGTATGGACCGAGGCGGAGGCCTGGCGTCAGCGGCACGGGCGGCGAATTATACCTGTCGACTTCGGCGCCGATGGGAGGACGAAAGAGACGCGATTGTCACACTTGCCGGTCTGAAGGTCGTCGGCGTGAGTGCGGGAACAATCGTATAATTCCCTTTTCCCGGCAGTCGCTCTCATCTGATGGTCGGTCAGACCGTTTCGCATTATCGAGTGCTCGAAAAACTGGGCGGCGGCGCCATGGGCGAGGTGTATCTCGCCGAAGACCTGGTGCTGGGCCGAAGGGTGGCGCTCAAGTTTCTGGTCGAGGGCGGTGACCACGACCCCGAAATGATCGATCGCTTCGTGCGCGAAGCGCGGACGGTCTCGTCGCTGAACCATCCCCACATCTGCACCATCCACGAGATCGTCAACGACCCCGCGCGCCCCTTCCTCGTGCTCGAGCTGCTCGAGGGGGGAACGCTGCGCGACGAGATCCGGCGGGGGCCGCTGCCGCTCGAGCGGCTGCTGACGCTGGCAATCCAGATCACGGACGCGCTCAGCGCCGCGCACACGAGCGGCATCACGCATCGCGACATCAAGCCCGCCAACATCTTCGTCACGAAGCGCGGTGACGCGAAGGTGCTCGACTTCGGACTGGCGAAGTTCGAAACCCGGCACGTGTCCGCGGACACCAACGTCCAGACGTTTGTGCTCGAGGACCATCAGATCACCCGGCCCGGCACCATGCTCGGAACGGTTGCCTACATGTCCCCGGAACAGGCGCGAGGCGACGACGTGGACGCGCGGAGCGATCTGTTTTCGTTCGGCGTGGTGATGTACGAGATGACGACCGGACGGCAGGCGTTCTCCGGCGCGACCAGCGCGATCGTCTTCGATGCCATTCTCAACCGCGTACCGCCGCCCATCGGAATGGTCAATCCGAACGCACCGGCCGATCTCGAACGCGTCATTCACAAGGCGCTCGAGAAGGACCGCGATCATCGGTACGGGTCGGCGGCCGAGATGGGCGCGGATCTCAAGCGGCTCAAGCGCGAGATGGATTCCGGTCGAATCCTGGCGGCAGCCGTCCCCGTGCCCGCTGCCCAGCCGTCGGGTCCGCGCGGCGCCGGATCGGCGAAGCGCCGGACGCTGCCGTGGATGATTGCGGGCATCGCTGCGGCGCTCGCGATCGTCGCCGTCGCCGGGTACCGGTTGACGCGTGGACCGTCCGAACTCATCAACTCGGTCGCCGTGCTGCCGTTCGTGAACGTAGGCGGGAATCCGGACGCGGAATATCTGGGGGACGGCATCAGCGAAGCGCTCATCAACGACCTGTCGCAGCTTCCCGGCGTTCGCGTCAGCGCGCGCAGCCTCGCGTTTCGCTACAAAGGCAAGGACCAGGACCCGCTGAAGGCGGGACACGACCTCAATGCCCGCGCGGTGATCACGGGCCGCGTCAGCACGCGCGGCGACCAGCTCATCATCGAGGCCGACGTGATGGACGTGGCGCTCGCCACGCAGATCTGGGGAGGGCAGTACACCCGCCCGATGGCCGACATCCTCAAGGTGCAGGACGAAATCGCCGGCGAGATCTTCGACAAGCTCCGGATTCGTCTGACCGGCGAGGAAAAGAAGCGCGTCACCAAGCGCTACACCGACGACGCCGAGGCGTACCAGCTCTATTTGAAAGGGCGCTTCTTCTGGAACCAGGGGACGATCGGCGGTTACAAGAAATCGATCGAATACCTGCAGGAGGCGATCGCGAAGGATCCGCGATACGCACTCGCCTACGCAGGACTCGCCGACTCGTATCTGTTTCTCGGGTCCTTCTACGTCGAGACGATCTCGGAGGCGAAAGCGGCGGCGGTGAAGGCGATCGAGCTCGACCCGGGGCTCGCCGAAGCCCACGTGGCGCTCGGCCACATCCGGCTCTGGCTCGATTGGGACTGGGCCGCGGCTCAGCGCGAGTTCGAGCAGGGAATCGCCCTGAACGGCACATCCGCGCTCGCGCACAACCAGTTCGGGAACTATCTCGCCGCGATGGGACGGTTCCCGGACGCCATTCGCGAGGAAACGCGCGCACGGGAGCTCGACGCGGCCTCCCCCATCGTCAACACCGACCTGGGGTGGTGCCTGCTGTACGCCGGACGCGTCGACGATGCCGTCGCGCAGTTCCGCACCACCATCGGTCTGGATCCCAATTACGTGTCGGCGCGATGGGGCCTCGGCGCGGCGCTGATCGAGAAGCGCGAATACGCGAACGCGATTGCCGAGCTGAAACAGGCGCTGTCGCTGTCGGAAGGCAGT
>DASQHH010000435.1:0-1522 GCA_035632195.1 Vicinamibacterales bacterium | reverse complement strand
CGCGATTCGAACTTCCTCATCGACGCGCTGCTCTCGCTCGGCTGCTACGACGAAGCGCAGTCGCTCTTCTGGTGGTTCATGCAGGCGACCGCCCTGACGGAACCCGAGCTGCACGTCCTCTATCGTCTCGACGGCGGCCTCGGTCCCGCGGAGCGCGATCTGCCGCGCCGCGGCTACCGCGATTCGCGCCCGGTCCGCATCGGCAACGGCGCCGTCGGGCAGACGCAGCATGACATCTACGGGGATCTGTTCGAGACAGCGTGGCTGTACAGCGAAGGCCACCGGCGCATCGACGCCGACACGGGCGTCGTTCTCGCGCGGATCGCAGACTACGTCTGCGGACTCTGGCGGCGGCCCGACGCCGGCATCTGGGAGGTCCGCAACGGGCTATTTCATTTCACGCATTCGAAGGTGATGTGCTGGGTGGCGCTCGACCGGGCGGCGCGGCTCGCGGACCGCGGCGAGTTGCCGACGAGGCACGCCGCGCGATGGCGCACCGAGGCTGCGGCCATTGAGTCGTATGTCGAGCGCCAATGCTGGTCGGACACGCTCGGCTCGTACACGCGTCATGCCGGTAGCGCCGACGGCCGGGGGGCAGGGGCCCCCGGAGGCGGCCTGGACGCGAGTCTCCTGATGATGCCCCTGGTCGGCTACGGCGACCCGAAGGGTCCGCGGATCAACGGCACGATAGACGCCATCGGCAGCAGGCTCCGCGTCGGCGACTTCGTGTATCGCTATCACGCGGACGACGGCGTGCCGGGCGGGGAGGGATGCTTCCTGAACTGTTCGTTCTGGCTGGCGCATGCGCTCGCGCGCGCCGGCCGCATCGACGAAGCCGCCGCGCTGATGGATCGGCTGACGGCCCGCGCCAACGACGTCGGCCTCTATGCGGAGGAAGTCGATCCGAGAGACGGCAGCTTCCTGGGCAACTTCCCGCAGGCGCTCGTGCACCTGGCGCTCATCAACGCGGCCGTCGCCATCGAGGACGCGTCGAAATGATTCTTTCAGCGATTGCCGGCGGCTTCGTGGGAACGCTCGTGCTGACGACGATCGCGCATGGCGCGAGCGAGTTCGGCCTGACGCGTATGGATCTCGCATTCCTGCTCGGGACGGCGGTGACCGACAATCGGCGGCGCGCGAAGGCGATTGGTTACCTGTTTCATTTCGCCATCGGCCTCGGCTTCGCGCTGGCGTACGCAGCGTTCTTCGCGATCGTCGGCCGCGCGTCGTGGTGGCTGGGCGCGCTGCTCGGGGCGATGCAGGCGTTCTTCACGTCCACCGTCCTCGTCAACGTCCTGCTTCCCGTGGTCCATCCGCGGATGGGTACGCCCGAGAGCGCCGCCGACCATGTCGCGCTCATCGAGCCGCCCGGCTTCCTGATGTTGAACTACGGGCGCAGCACGTTTCTCGTGACCCTCGTCGCCCATCTCGCGTACGGCGCCATCGTCGGGTGGGCGGTGCGTCTCTGAACCAGCTGAAAGCTGATAGCTGAAAGCTGAGAGCTTCAGTATCATCGACGGAT
>DASQHH010000434.1:0-4907 GCA_035632195.1 Vicinamibacterales bacterium | reverse complement strand
TCGCGCACAGCGCGCCGGCGGCGAACAGCAGCGAGTCGCCCGGCAGAAAAGGCGTGACGACGAAACCGGTCTCGGCGAACACGATCCCGAACAGCAGCCCGTAGACCCACGGGCCGTAGGTCCGGACGAAATCCAGAAGGTGTCTGTCGACGTGAAGAACGAGATCGATCACGGAATCTGGTCGAGCGCCTGCGCGAGGTCTTCCTTGAGGTCGTCGAGGTCCTCGATCCCCGCTGAAATGCGCACGAGGCCGTCGGTGATCCCGAGCGCGCGTCGGCGGTCCGCCGGCACCGAGGCATGCGTCATCGTCGCCGGATGCGAGATGAGCGTTTCGACGCCGCCCAGGCTTTCAGCCAGAGCCATGAGCCGGACGCTGTTGAGGACGCGGCGGGCGTTCTCCAGCGAACCGGTTTCGAATGCCAGCATCCCGCCGAAGCCGTTCATCTGCTTCTTCGCGAGCTCGTGCTGCGGATGGGACGGCAGACCCGGGTAATGCACGGTCTCGATCTTCCGGTGCGCGGCAAGAAACTGCGCGAGCGCGAGGCCGTTGGCGCTGTGCTGCCGCATCCGAAGCGGCAGCGTCTTGGTCCCGCGCAGCACCAGCCACGAATCGAACGGCCCGAGGATGGCGCCTTCCGCGTTCTGCACGAACTTCAGCCACTCGATGTCCTCGTCGCGGTTCGCGATGACGATGCCGCCGACGCTGTCGCTGTGGCCGTTGAGATACTTCGTGGTGCTGTGGGTGATCAGGTCGGCCCCGAGCTCGATCGGCCGCTGGATGTATGGGCTGGCGAACGTGTTGTCGACCGCCAGCCGCGCGCCGTGGCGGTGCGCCACGTCGGCGGCCGCGCGCAGATCCGTCAGCCGCATGATCGGATTGGTCGGTGTCTCGACGAACAGCATCTTCGTCGCCGGCGTGAACGCGCGCTCGGTGGCCCCGAGGTCGGCCGTGTCGACGTAGCTGAACTGGATCTGATAGCGCGTCAGGACTTTGTCGAAGAAGCGGAACGTGCCGCCGTAGGTGTTGTCGGAGACGACGACGTGGTCGCCCGACTTGAGAAATGTGGCAATCGCGCCGATCGACGCCATGCCGGACGCGAATGCGAACGCCGCCTTGCCGCTCTCCATCGCCGCGACGTTGCGCTCGAGGGCGATCCGCGTCGGATTCTGCGTCCGTGCGTACTCGAAACCCTTGTGCTTGCCGAGCGCCTCCTGCACGTAGGTGGACGTTTGATAGATCGGCGTGATGATGGCGCCCGTCGCGGGGTCCGGTTCCTGTCCCGCGTGCAGACAGATCGTACTGAAGCGCGCGCGCGAAGTCAGTTTCACGGGAAAGAACGATATCACGTCATGTTCTAATAGCTGAGACCTGATGCGACGCTATCTGCCGCAGTCGCTGCCCGGCCGCGCCCTCGTCATCGGTGTCGCGCTGCGCCTCATCGTCGCGCTGCTGACGGCGCTCGCCGGTACTCTTCCGGCGTTCTTCGCGGTCGTCGACACCGCCGCGGGGCTGGCGATCGCCGTGGCCGCCGGCTATTACTTCGTCAAGCTGGTTGCGATTGCGAAGCGTCGCCTGTTGTGGCGCGTCCGCCGGAAGTTGATGCTCTCGTACGTCTTCGTCGGCTTCGTGCCGGCGCTGCTCATCGTCGCGTTCTTTCTCCTGTGCGGGTTTCTGCTGTTCTACAACTTCAGCTCGTACCTGGTGCAGAGCCGGCTGCACTCGCTGAGCGATCAGGCGCGCTTCGTCGCGCAGGCGACCGCGCTCGAGATTCAGCGAACCGGCGCGCGCGAGACGGCGCGGATCCTGGCGCGGCGCCAGCGCAGCGCGAGCGACGACCTCCCGGGGCTGTCCATCGCGGTCGTGCCGGCCGCCAGGACCTGCGACGCTGCTACCGACACCGGAACGGCGCCCGAAGGGCCGCGGCAGACCAGCGGGCCGTGGGCCCACGTCGCGGCGCCCCACTCGGTGCCGGACTGGATCCCGTGCGACGGATTCGCAGGTGTGTTTGCGTACAGCCACCGCCGCGCTGCCGACGGCCCGGAAGAGGACACGCACCTGCTCGTGCGCGGCGTCGCGTTTCCCGAGAGCGCCCGGCCGACGTACGCAGTCATCGTCGATTTCGTGGTCAACGACCGCGTGCGGCAGCAGCTGCGGCGCGACACAGGCGTTGACATCCGCAGCGTAGAGGTCGGAGATGCTTCGGCCGCCCGAATCACCGGGAAAGAAGGCGGCGACGACAGCGGGCCCGCGGCGCCCCCGCCGCCCGGGCTGTCGCGGCTGCTTCCGCCCAGCGTGGTCGAGTATCAACAGTGGGAGACCGGCGCGCCGGAGAAGGTGTCCGTGTTCATGGCCCTCACCGTCGGCGAGCTGTACGACCGCATCTCGGGCGCGCAGTCGCCCGGGCGCCTGACCGTCGGCCAGGGACTGCTGTATTTCCTGTTCCTCATCGGCACGCTGTTCGTGATTATCGAAGTGCTCGCCGCGACTGCCGGCTTCAGCCTCGCCAAGTCGATTACCGGATCGGTCCACGAGCTCTTCATGGGCACCGAGCGCGTCCGCCAGGGCGATTTCGCGCACCGGATCGCCGTCCGCAGCGACGATCAGCTCGGCGAGCTGTCGGGATCCTTCAATCAGATGACGGCGAGCATCGAGGACCTGCTGCAGCAGGCTGCCGAGAAAAAGCGGCTCGAGGAAGAGTTGCGCATCGCCCACGAAATCCAGATGTCGCTGCTGCCGCAGGGGCCGCTGGTGATGCCTGGGCTGTCCGTGACCGCAGTCTGCGTCCCGGCGAGGGAGGTCGGCGGCGACTACTACGACTTCCTTCCCCTCGACGATCACCGCGTCGGCGTGCTGATTGCGGACGTGTCCGGCAAGGGCACGTCGGCGGCGCTCTACATGGCGGAGCTCAAAGGCCTGATGCTGTCGCTCAGCCGGATCCACGCGTCGCCGCGGGAGCTGCTCATCGACGCCAACCGCATCATCGCCGAGCACCTCGACGCGCGCAGCTTCATCACGATGACCTACGCGGTGGTCGATCTGCGCGCGCGGACGATGACGTACGCGCGGGCGGGCCACACCCCGCTCATTCACGTGCCGGGACCCGGACTCGGCGGCGCATCGCGGCGCGCCCGCATCCTGGCGCCCGACGGGCTCGTCCTCGGCCTGAAGCTGGACAGCGGCGAGATGTTCACGCGGCTGCTGAAGGAGGACACCATCCGCCTGCAGGAAGGCGATTTGTACCTGTTCTTCACCGACGGCATCAGCGAGGCGATGAACACACACGACGACTGTTTCGGCGAAGGCCGGCTCGGACAGCTCGTCGAGACGCACGCCAACCTGCGGTCCGACGAGCTTCGCGAGCGGGTGCTGCGCGAGATTGCCGCCTTCGTCGGCGATGCGCCGCAGCACGACGACATGACGATGATTCTGCTGAAAGTCGAGGCAGACAGTCAGAAGCTGGACGTCAGCAGTCAGCCCGAAGTCGGCGCGACCCTTGTCTGAACTGGTCGTCATCTTCCACTCGCCGACCGCGATCGAAGCCAAGGTCGTGCGCAGCCTGCTCGACGCGCACGGCATCATGTCGGTGGTGTCGTCGGATTTGCCGCAGGCGATCTTCCCGCTGGCGGTCGACGGGCTGTCGGCGGTGCGGCTGTCGGTCCGCGAGGAAGAGGCGGAAGAGGCGCGGCGCATCATCGACAGCCACCGGACCGAGATGCGGAGCGGCGAGGTCGTCCGGCTGCGCGACGAGTTTGAGTCGCTCCAGCGGGCGAGCGGGTATCGCTTCCGGGACCGCGGCCTGCTCGAGCACGCGATGACCCACACGTCGCGCGCCAACGAGGACGTCAGCGGCGGCGTCCTCGACAACGAGTCGCTCGAGTTCCTCGGCGACGCGATCCTCGGCTTCGTCGTCGCCGACCTGCTGTTCCGCGAGTTCCCGGCGTACGACGAAGGGCAGAAGTCGAAGCTGAAGGCGTCGCTCGTCTCGACGGCGACGCTGGCGCGCCACGGCGAGCGGCTCGGCATCGGCGACCACCTGCTGCTCGGACGCGGGGAGGAGAAGACCGGCGGCCGGCGGAAGCAGGCGCTGCTCGCCGACGGCTACGAAGCGCTCATCGCGGCCATCTATCTCGACGGCGGCATCGAGCAGGCGCGCGCGTTCGTGACGCGGGAATTTGCCGAGGAAATTGGCGACGCGAAGCGGTTCGGCGCGGCCGGGCCCCAGGACTACAAGTCTGCGCTGCAGGAGCTCGTGCAGGCGCGCAATCTGCCGCTGCCGGAATACCGGCTGCTCGCGACCATCGGCCCCGACCACAGCAAACAGTTCAGGATCGAAGTCGCCGTCGGCGGCGAGACGCTCGCCGACCCCATTGGTCCGAGCAAGAAGGAAGCGGAACAGGAAGCCGCCCGCGCCGCCCTCGACAAGTTGAACGCGTAGACGCCGCGCCCTACGCCGTCATCCGGAACTGCACCGGCTGGTGACGCGTCTCGCCGGGCAGCCGTGTGGCGAAGGCCGCCTGGAACAGCCAGCCGTCGGGCGGCGTCACGCCGAGCGACGCGACGGGCACCGCGGTGCCGGTGTTGAAGGCATTCCAGTAGCGCTGCGCCGAGGGTGGAAACGCGACGAGCGGCGGATGATTGTGCCGCTGATCGTACTCGGCATGCGCGCGCATCATGCGCGCGAGAGCGCGCACGGCCTGACCGATCGTCGGGCCCTCGGCTGCGAGATCGTGCTCGAGTCCGCGCGCCTGCCATGAGCCGGGGGCGTCCTGGAAGATCACGAGACGAAGGCGGTTGGTCATGCCGGACAGCCGAGCAAGCCGCGTCCCCGGCTGGAGCGTTTGCAACCCCATCCGCGGCCGTGACTTACGATTTTGTCGGCCCGCGCCCGTGTCGGGTTCCGAGACGA
>DASQHH010000433.1:0-6644 GCA_035632195.1 Vicinamibacterales bacterium | reverse complement strand
CGCGGGGACCACGCTCGACGCGGCCGACGTTCGAATAGCCGTACTTGACCGGCGCGGGGAAATCGCCCGACTGGAACGGCGCTCTCATCCGGTCCCGCTCGCTCGGCGGAACGCGGCCGCCGAACACCAGCGACTCGGTGCCGCGGCTGATGCCACTGTACATCGCGCGGACCAGGACATCTCCGTCCGTCGGCTCGGGCAGCGCCTCGTCGCGGATTTCTCCACGGCCCGGCGCCGAGATCCAGAAGGCTCTGGCTGCGCTCAAGGGTTCAATTCTCTCATCAAGCTACAATTTCAACGGATTGTCGACCGCGTGGACGATCAAAACGGCGGCGGTGTTTGCGGCCATCATGGCGGTCGCGTGGCGCGCACGACAGACCAGTCATCCGTTCCCGGCGTGGGGTCCGGCCAGCCTCGTCACCTCCTTGCGAGCGTTGATCGTGGCGATGATGGCCGGCTTGATCGGGGCGCCTGCAGGGGATGCCGCGGCCGCGCACGCCGGCGCTGAAGCCGCCGCGGTCGGCGCCATGCTCGCGACCGCCGGCGATGGTCTCGACGGATGGCTGGCCCGGCGCACGCGGATGGAGAGCGCCTTCGGCGCGCGATTCGACATGGAAGTCGACGCGCTCACCATCCTGGTGCTGTCGATTCTGGTGTGGCATTACGGGAAGGCCGGGCCGTGGGTGATCGCGTCCGGCGCCATGCGCTACGCGTTCGTTGCCGCCGGATGGCTGTTCCCCTGGATCGATCGGCCGCTCGAGCCCACATTCCGCGCGAAACTCGTCTGCATCGTCCAGATCGCCGCACTGATTGTTGCCGTGACGCCTGTCGTTCCAGCTCCCGTCAGCGGAATCGTCGCCGCCCTCGGCCTGGCGGCGCTGGCGTATTCCTTCGCCGTGGACCTCGGACGGTTGTGGAGAACCGGACCGGGTGCCGACTGCCGGCCGCACTGGGCCTCGCTCGCCGCAGCCGCCGTATTTCTCAATGCGTCGCTGACGTTCGGCAATGTCTGGCCGACGCCGGCGATTCGCTGGCAGACGCAGCTCTCCGTCGAATTGGCGGCCGCCATTCTGCTGCTCGCGTGGACGAAATGGCGCCGCGCCGTGCCGGCAGTGAGCCTCGTCTGGATGCTGCTGATCGCGGGACGGTACGCGCAGGTGACGGCGCCGGCTTTGTATGGCCGCGACGTGAATCTGTACTGGGACCTCCGTCTGATGCCGGACGTGGCGGCGATGGTGACGCGCGTCGCGGCATGGTGGGAGGTCGCTGCGGCGGCCGCCTTTGCCGGGGCCGTCGTGACGGCCGTCTACCTGGTGTTGCGAACCGCATGGCGCCGCGTGGCCACGGCCCTTGCCGACGGGTCAGAGCGGCGTGCGCTCATTGGAATCGCCGCGGCGCTCGCTGCAGCGTTCGCCGTTGATCTCGCCGTCGGCGGCTTTCACGAACCTGTCCCCGGCGAATTCGATCGTGTTCAGATTTTTGCCTGGCCCGTTTCAGCGACGTACGGCCATCAGGCGCGGCTGATCGCCGAGGCCACGGCGAAGACGCGGTCGCTGCCCGCGAGCCCCGCGATGGCGTCGGACTTTTCGCGGGTGTCGGGCGCGGACGTGCTGCTGATCTTCGTCGAGTCGTACGGTGCCGTGACGTTCGACCGCCCCGAGATCGCGGCGGGCCTCGCGGATAGCCGGCGCGCGTTCGAAACGGCGATCACCCGGAGCGGGCGCTCCGTCGTCTCGGCGTTCACCGAATCCCCGACCTTCGGCGGCGGCTCGTGGCTGGCGCACGTGAGTCTGCTCTCGGGCGTGGAGGTTCGCGACCCCGACATCAATGCCCTGCTGATGACCGAGCGCCGCGACACCCTGGTGACCGCGTTCCATCGAGGCGGTTTCAGGACGGTTGCGCTCATGCCGGGCCTGAGGCAGAACTGGCCCGAGGGCCGGTTCTACGGATTCGACGACATCTACGGCGCGGATCGTCTCGCGTACGCCGGTCCGGAGTTCGGCTGGTTTGCGATCCCGGATCAATTCTCTCTCGAACGGCTCGACGACCTCGAAATCCGGCGGGCTCCACGGCGTCCGCTGTTCGTCTTCTTCCCCACGATCAGCACGCACTTCCCGTTCGTCCCGACGCCGCCGTATCAGCCCGACTGGACCCGCATGACCGATCCCCATCCGTACGACGGGCCGTCAATCGTCCGTGCGTATCACGAGCCGGACTGGGCGAACTTCGCTCCGGGCTACGTGGAGGCGATGTCGTACGTCTACGCGACGCTCGGCGGTTTTCTGGAGCGCGAATCAGGCCGCGATCTCGTCGCGATCGTCCTTGGCGATCACGAACCGCCGGCGGCGGTGAGCGGCAAGGGCGCTTCGTGGAACGTCCCGGTGCACGTCATCGCCGGGCGGCGAGACGTGCTCGCGCGCTTGACGGCGCGAGGTTTCCGTGACGGCCTGAATCCGGGGGAATCGATCGGCCCGATGCCGGCGCTGACGCCTATGCTGCTCGCCGCATTCGGCGACACGCCATGAAAGCCGCCGCGCCGTTCGCCGACGGGTGCGCCGTGCTGGACCGGCTGCTGACCGGCAGCGGGCGCAGCGAAATCGTCCTGCACGCGGCGAAAGCTCGGACGATGGGCGACGCGCTGCAGCGGCTGCGGCGCGGCATGCGCGCCGACGCCTGGACCGTCGGCGGCAACAGGCTCGATCTCGGCCCAATCGTGCGCGCGTTCGACACGGCGACGCGCCGGGACGGTTTTCACGTTCTTCACGACTGGGACGGCAAGGCCGATCACGTCAACGACCTCACGATTCCGATCGACGTGCTCGACTACGTCGTGCGGTTGCGCGGCCATGACGAGCCGAATCCCGTGGTGCTCTCCATCGCGCTCGATTACTACTTCCTCAATCTTCTCGCGTTGTTCTCGCTGCGCGTATGGGACGGCGACGACGCGGACGCGCGTCTCGACGTTTTGAGCCGGCTGCTGGAGCGTCTGCAGGGGCCGGACGGAAGCGGCCAGCGGTTCGTCGACGACGCAGGGACGCTGATCCTGATCGCGACGGCGCATTTCGAGGCGGTGGAAATCTGCTACGCGAGACTGCTGGCGCGCGTGCAGTCGCTGTCGGACGCGCACCGGCTCGAGATCGCGGTCGGACACGCGTCCAGCATGGGATGCCACCTCCGGTTCGGCTTCGAGGCCACATACGCGCGCGACACCATGGTCATGCGCGACGACAACATCGCGGACTATCCCTGGCTCTGTTTCGCGCTGTTGACCCTCGTGCGCGAATACGACCGCGCGCCAGGCAGCGGGGACCGCAGCCGCGTCGTCGAGTCGATTCTCAACGGATTGTCCGGCGATGCGCGCGCGTTCGTGGGCGAGGCGCCGCCTTCGCTGGCGGCGCGGTCCGCGGATCAGCGCGAGCTGCGCGAGCGTGTTCTGGCTCGCCGGCGCGAGCTGGTCGCAGCCTTCAAGCCGTACCGGCCGGAAGGCGACCGCTACTCCCCGCTCGCATTCTTCTTCAACTTCTCCCACAACGTGCTGAAGGGCACCGTCGTGGACGCGCTGCTGCACGCCGCGCCGTGGAGAGTATCGTTCAACGATCTGCTGTCAGGCATCGCGCGCGACGCCGGCGATGACGAGGCGCGCCGGCTCCTGGCCGCGACGCTGATGGGATATGCGAGAGAGAATCCCGATCGCATCCGCGGACGTCTGATGCCGGTCATCGTCTACGACGCGCAGGCCGGGCGGCGCGCCTTCAATGTCACCCTCGAAAAACTGACCCAGTGATGGCGTCGTCGGTGCTGAATCCCGAAGCGGAGCGCTACTTCGAGCAACGATCCGCGCACGACGAGGTGGGCGTGATGCTCCTCGAATCGCTGAAGCGCCTCGGCGAGTACGAGGTTCGCGGCAACCTCCCGGTCTTCCGGTCGCCGTATGCGGTCACGAAGAATATCGTGTTCTGCGGCGCCGCCGGCATGCTAACCGTCCTCTATCGACTCCGGCCCGCCGACGTCGAGACGGCGCTGCAAACGGGCGCAAGCAGGACACCTGAAATCGGGCCGGAGTGGGTCTCCATCGAGGTCTTCAGAGCGAATTTTCCGAAGCCCGACCTCGATTTCTGGTCGCTGCGGGCGTACGACTTCGCGAGGACGGGCGCCTGACTCAGCGCGGGGGCATCGCCTGCATCAAGCGGACGTTGTGGACGGCGAGATACGTGCGATACGCCGCCGCGCCGTAGAACAGCGCCTTCGCGACGCGCGGATGGCTCGTCCCGAAGAACCGCCACGCGGCCCAGCCCGTCGCAGCGTCCATCGCGCTGCCTGCGGCAACGAGCAGAACCGGATGCCGATCGAGTCCGCTGATGAGCGGGTTCGCTTCGCGCAGCACGTCGCGATAGCCTGTCGCGAACCGGTACGTGGAGATCTGATCGGCAGCCACGCCCGCCGCCCAGATCGTCATCGGCATTTTCAGTCCGCTGCGGTCGTCGACGCGGTCCTGCGCGCCGGCGCGCGCAGCGCACACGAGTGCCAGCCACGCGCACACGACGATCGTCTTTCGCACTGTCGAGCTCAGCTGATTCTGCCGGGGCCCGCGATCATAGCACGGCGTCGCGGGTTTCCTGCGTCGCGAGCAGACCGACGATTGACAGCACCGCTGCTACGCAGAGGTAGTAGCCGACGAACTGCAGCCCGTACCGCTGCGCGAGATACGTCGCCGCGTACGGCGCGAGCGAGGCGCCGAAGATGCCGGCGAAATTGAACGTCAACGAGCTGCCGGAGTAGCGGACGGCCGTGGGGAAGAGCTCCGACAGCACGGTGCCGAGCGGACCGTAGACGAGTCCGACGAGCGTCATTCCGAGCACCATCATCGACAGCGCGCCGGCCGTGCCGGCCCCGAACATCGGGCCCAGCACGAGCCCGAAGGCGAAGACGGCGACGTTCGCCCAGATGAGAAACGTGCGGCGGCCGCGTTCGGCGATTCGCGCCGAAATCGGGATGCCGATGCCGAAAAACAGAATCGCGAACAGCTGCATGACGAGAAATGTCTCGCGTGTGTAGCCGAGTCCGTTCGGCGGCTTGCCCGTCCCCCACGACAGCGAGAAGACCGTCATCAGATAGAAGATGACGAACGCGGTCAGCGACACGAGGATGCCCGCGACGACCGTCAACGGGTGATCGCGCAGGACGTTCCACATCGGAATCTTCACCCGCTCTTCCTTGTGGACGGCCGCGCGAAACACCGGCGTCTCCGTGATGGTGAGTCGCACGTACAGTCCCAGGCCGACGAGCACCGCGCTCGCCAGAAACGGCAATCGCCAGCCGAACGCGAAAAACTGTTCGTTCGTCAGCGACAAGGAGATCAGGAGGAACACGCCTCCCGACAGCACGAAGCCAAGCGGCGCGCCGAGCTGCGGAAACATGCCGTACCACGCGCGCTTGCCGGGCGGCGCGTTCTCGACGGCGAGCAGCACCGCGCCGCCCCACTCCCCGCCAAGCCCGAGACCCTGGCCGAAGCGGCAGATCGAGAGCAGCAGCGGCGCGAAAATGCCGATCGACGCGTAGGTCGGCAGCGCGCCGATCGTCAGGGTCGACAGCCCCATCGTCAGCAGCGCCGCCACGAGCGTCGTCTTGCGTCCGATCCGATCGCCGAAATGTCCAAAGAGCGCGGAACCGATGGGCCGCGCGTAGAACGCGATGGCGAACGTCGCGAACGACTGGAGTGTCGCGGAAGCCGGGTCGGAAGCCGGGAAGAACAGGCGCGGGAACACCAGCACCGCGGCGTTCGCATAGATGTAGAAGTCGAAGAACTCGATCGTCGTGCCGATCAAGCTGGCAAACAGCACCTGGGCGGGCGTGTTGACGTTGCGCACTTTTTCATCGGACGCCGCGGTCATCGCGCGGCATCATACGCGATGACGTCCTCGGGCCCATGGCTTGAACATCACCTCCCGGCGAACGATAATCCGCTTTCACAGTCATGGCCACAACCGGCGCCTCTGCCCAGAGTCTCGAAGACGTCCTGTTTGCGTCGGCAACGACGCCGGCGGCGGTCGCCACGGCGAAGCTGGTGACCGCGATGCTCGACGCCGGCACCGGCATCAGCGACCTGATTTTCTCGCCCGGACGCCCGCCCCAGGTCGAACAGCACGGCGACCTCGTGCCGGTGTCGGTCGCGGAAATGCCGACGCTGAAAGCGAGCGATACCGCCCGCGTCGCGCAGGACCTGATCATGGGCAATCAGCTGGTCCTGAAGACGCTCGACGAGACCGGCGCGTGCGACCTTTCCTACGTGCTCCCCGAGCGGTCCCGCTTCCGCGTCAACGTGTTCCGCCAGCGCGGTACGTACGCCATCGTGATGCGCGTCATCGCGCAGAAGATCCCGTCCCTCAAAGACCTGAACCTGCCCGACTCGCTCGGCGCCGCGGCGGAGCTCAAGAACGGGATCGTGCTCGTCACCGGACCGACGGGGTCCGGCAAGTCCTCGACGCTCGCCGCGATCATCAACATGATCAACGAGACGCGCGCCGAGCACATCCTGACGATCGAGGACCCGATCGAGTTCCTGCACCAGCACAAGAAAGGGACCGTCCACCAGCGCGAGCTGCACACGGACGTGCCGTCGTTCGCCGCCCCGCTGCGCGCGGCGC
>DASQHH010000432.1:0-2921 GCA_035632195.1 Vicinamibacterales bacterium | reverse complement strand
GTTTGTGTCTGTGTTCTCCCGTTGTGGCCTGACTTGTCGAGCGGTCTCGAGCGCCACGCGTGTCACTCAGCCCGGAGAATCGTAACGGGGGGACACGGGACACAAACCGACTTGACGGACACAAACGGAGAACCGCGCGGTCTCAACCGGTCGTTGCAACAGTTTGACAAAAGACTTCGGCGGGAGTCCGCCAGTTCAACGTTCTCGAGGGCGTGTGTTCAGTTTCTTCGCGACGAGATCGAGTTGACGCTGGCTCACCCGCCGGAGATCGGTGCCCTTGGGAAAGTACTGGCGGAGGAGGCCGTTCGTGTTCTCGTTCGAGCCGCGCTGCCACGGACTCCGGGGATCGCAGAAGGACATCTCGACGTCCGTCGCGATCGAGAACTGGCGGTGCTGCGCCATCTCCGTCCCGCGGTCCCACGTCAGGGACTGCATCAAGCCCTGCGGCAGACGACGGACGCGCCGAATCAACGCGTCGACCACCTGGTCACTGTCCCGCCCGGCGAGCCGCGCGAGCATCACGTAGCGCGAGCGCCGCTCCACCAGCGTGACGATATGCGAGTGCTGCGTCCCCGCGAGCAGATCTCCTTCCCAATGGCCTGGCACCGCCCGATCCTCGACCGCGGGCGGGCGCGCGGCGATCGACACCGCCCCGAGGATCTGGCCCTGCCCATGCCACGTGTGTCGCGCCCGACTCCCCGCGCGACTCTGCCGGAGCGGCCGCCGCCGGCGCAGATGGCGAATCAACTCCTGCTTGAGCGCGCCGCGCGCCTGCACATACAGCGCGCGGTAGATCGTCTCGTGCGAGACGTGCATCGCCGGATCCGCCGGATAGGTCATGCGCAGCCACGCTGCGATCTGCTCTGGCGACCAGTCGGCCCGCACGCGCGCGAACACCACGCGGCGTAGCCCGGCCTTCGTCGCCAGCCGCCGCGCCTTCGGTCGCCGCGCCGACCGCCAGGCCCGCGCATCCGCCCGTGTGGCTCGGTACTGGCCTCGGCCGCCATGGCGACGAATCTCGCGACTGATCGTCGACGGCGCACGGGTGAGTCGCCGGGCCACTGCCCGGACCGTCTCACCCCTGGCGAGACTCCGCGAGATCTCTTCGCGTTCGGCCAACGATAACGTCCGCGCCGAGCGCCGGCGCTCGCGTGGCGCAACGCCACCGGACCGGACGATGACACTGTACGCGCTATCCCGCGGAATGCCGAGCTGCGCCTCGATCGCGTCGAACGTCACGCCGTCCCGCCAACACCGCCAGATCTCGTGCAACTCATCGACACTGAGTCGCTGCCACGCCTTGCGCATACCACCTCCGGTGAGTGAACGAATCTGTTGCACTCACCGGTTGAGATCACCCGCAATAGCACTTTTTTGTCGCGGCGAGCAACCCTCGTCCGGCCAACGACACCCACAAAGAGTCCGTTGTTCGCCGTTCACTCCGTTAGTGTGCAGTCCCCCGCGGCACTCGCCCCGCGGTACCGAGCTGAGGCGGGGATCACCCTGACCACGCGCCAGGCTCCACATAGCAGCGCGCCGGAGTCAACGGCTGCTGCGGAGCCACTCTTGCATCGTTGGGAACTGATGCGTGTTGCGCTGATTTCACCTCCGTTCATTGAAGTGCCGCCAGTCCGATACGGCGGAACTGAGCTCTTCATCGCGAACCTGGCCAACGAGCTGCATGACCTGGGGCACGACGTCACCGTGTACGCCAACGGCGACTCGAACGTGCGCTGCCGTCTGAAGTATCTGTATGCGCACTCCGAATGGCCGCTCGCGGACTCGTTTCGGCCCTGGCTCAAGAACGTCGACCATACGGCCTGGGCCATGGCCGACGCGTCGACGTGGGCGGATGTCATCCATCTCAACGACGTCGTCGGCGTGCCGTTCACGAGGTTCATCGACACGCCGACTGTACTCACCATCCACCATCCGGACGAGCCCGCATTGTCGGAGCAGTACGCGCGCTATCCGAACGTGCACTACGTCGCCATCGCCGAGTGGCTGGCGCGACGTCAACCGATGCCGTGCGTCCACGTCGTGCATCATGGGATCGATCCCGACCGCTACACGTATTCGGCCGACAAGGACGACTACGTCGCGTTCCTCGGGCGAATGGCGCCGAGCAAGGGCCCGCACTTGGCGATTCTCGCGGCCAAGCACGCCGGCGTACGCCTCAAGCTGGCCGGCGAGATCCAGCCGATGTTTCGAGATTACTGGACGAAGCAGGTGCTCCCGCTCGTCGACGGCGACCAGATCGAGTTCATCGGCGAAGTGGATCGCGCCGCGAAGAACAGGCTGTTGTCGAAGGCACGGGCGCTGCTCTTCCCCATTCAGTGGGAGGAGCCTTTCGGGCTCGTGATGATCGAGTCGCTCGCCTGCGGCACGCCGATCCTCGCGTTGGCGGGCGGCGCCGTCCAGGAGATCGTGCGCGACGGCGCCAACGGCTGGATTTGCCGCGACGTCGACGACATGGCGGCGCGCATCAAAGACCTCGACATTCCGCCGGCGGATTGTCGCGACTACATGATGGAGCAATTTTCTCTGACGCGCATGGCCGAGCAGTACGTGTCGGTCTATGACGCGGCGCGGAGTGCGTCCGTCGAGCCGGTCGCATCGATACGAGAGGCGTAATGCCCAACACCGCCCCTGCACCTCTTGCTCCGCGAGGTAGCGGCGACGTCATCGAAGTGGGCGATCAGTTCTACATTCTCGCGACCGCGTCGCGGGCCGCGCAACGCACGGCCGTGCTCGAGCACGACGACACCTTCGCGGTGTTCGACTACTCAGGCGACATCGGCGCGTACGGCATCGCGGAAGAGGGTCTCTATCACGAGGGCACGCGCTATCTCTCACGCTTCAGCCTTCGCGTCAACGGCAAACGGCCACTGATTCTCAGCTCGCGCGTCAAGGAAGACAAC
>DASQHH010000431.1:0-1611 GCA_035632195.1 Vicinamibacterales bacterium | reverse complement strand
AGAGCTCGAGAAGCTCCTGAGGATAGTCGGACGCTTTCTTTCGTTCCATCAGTCCCTCCGGTAGATGGCCGGATTGTATACTGCGGCATGCGCCGGGCTGCGATTGTTCTCGCGGCTGTCCTGTCGAGCGGCTGTCTCGTTCTGTCGCTCCAGCCGGCGTACGACGACCAGTCGGTCGCGTTCGACGAGTCGCTGCTCGGCACGTGGACCGATGCCGAGGACCAGCTGCAGGCCACGGTCGAGCGCGGCGAATGGCGCTCGTACCGGATCACGTACGTCGACCACTCGACGACAAAGACATTCCAGGGCAACCTGACGAGAATCGGCGCGACGCTGTATCTGGATTTGACCGAATCGCGCGGCGAGGACCCGGGTCCGTACCTGATTCCGGTGCACGGGCTGTATCGTCTCGAGATCAACGGCAACACGCTGACCGCCGCGCGGCTCGACTACGGATGGTTCACGCGGGCAATGCAGCAGAAGACGCTGGCGCGCCTGAACGTCAGCTTCGACGACCGGCGGAACGCCGTCATCGCGGCGACGACTGCCGACCTCCGCCGGTGGCTCGCGAAGCCGCCTGCGGGCGCCGACGTACTCGCCGCCCCGATGACGTTCGAAAGAGTGCCATGAACTCATTGCGGATTTGGGTTCTTGCGGTTCTGGCGATTGCCATGTCTGCAGCTGCCCAGGAGCGCCAGACGCTGCAGGACGAGTACGCGGTGTACGACTTGATGGCGCCAGGGACATTCTCGTTCAGGACGGAATACGACGTGTCGGCGACTACGCCTGGCGCGAAGTTCTTCTTCGATCGCATCGGCGATGGCCTGGAGCCGACGTACGCCAAAGGCGACGGTGTGTTCGACTTGTCGACCGGGCTTGCGCTGGTCGATCAACGCGTCACTGGCGTGCTCGCCAAGGCGCACGGACTCGTGGACGCAGATCCGGCGGCCACGTATTTCGAAATACACCTTTCGAGGTCCATCGCAGCGGAGGGACAGGCCCGGCTCCGGATCGTCAAGACCTACAGGGATAGCGGAAGCTACCACGCGGACTCCGACACGTTCGTTTTCACTCGTCCCCTCGGTCTGCCACGCGGCACGATCGTGCTTCCAGCCGGGTATCGCTTGATGCACTGCAACATTCCCGCGCAGGTGCTCCTCGGTGCGGACGGCCGTCTGCGCGTGAGCTTTGTCCATCAGGGCCCAGCGAGCTTCATTCAGATCGCAGGCGTGCGCGACGCGCAGACGGGCGACGCGGCGAAGCCGCGTCCGCTCACCGGCGCGCGCAGCTGGGAGGCGCCGCCGTCGCAGGGGCCAACCGATCGTCAGCGGCTCTCCGAACGCGCTCAGCAGGATCGCGACATCATCTACTTCCTGCAGCAGCCCGAGACCAGCGCGTTCAGCCTCTACCACGATTACACGGAGTCCCGCGCGGGTGTCGGGCAGTACTTGAACGTCGTACGCACCGGCAGCACGGTGGCGAATCCGTCAGGCAAGCTGCTCGACACCGGCGACGCGCTCAAGGTCGACGTGATGACCGGGTCACAGATGAAGGCGGCGGGCGTCGATCCGGGCGGAGAGCGCGTCGAGCCGGACCAGCAGGTCGTCGTTT
>DASQHH010000430.1:0-1712 GCA_035632195.1 Vicinamibacterales bacterium | reverse complement strand
AGCTCCTGCTCCGCTTCGACTGGCGATAGTCCGGTCGCCGTCGTCATGACGATCACCTGGTTGGGCGTCAGATCGGGGAAAGCGTCCGTCGTGAGCGTCGCAAATGCCCAGATGCCCGCCGCGGCAAGCAGCAGCGTTGCGGCGACCACGACCAGTCGATGCTTGATAGATGTGGCAATGAGCCATTCGATGATGGTCGCCATGTCACATCTCCATCTTCGGCATCTTCGCCTTCTGTAGCTCGGCTTTCACGGCAAAGGCGCCGGCGGTCACGACGACGTCGCCTGACGCGAGCCCTTGCAGGATCGCGACGCGACCCCCACTGCGAGTGCCAAGCACGACCTCGCGCTGGGCGAACCGCGCGCCGCCCTTGCGGTCCGGCTTCGCGAGGAAAACGTACGACTTTCCGTCGATGGTCTGTACGGCGTCTTCGGGCACGAAGACAGCGTACACTTTCCCGGCGCCTTCGACGACGACGGTCGCCAGCATCTGCGGCTTGAGGCGGCCGGCGTTGGCGATGACGGCGCGAACGCCGAGAGTGCGCGTCGACTCGTCGAGCCCTGCGCCGACGGCGTCCACGACGGCGGAGAACGTGTCGGACGGATACGCCGGCACCGAGAAGCGAAGACGGCCGCCGCGCTGAAAGAGCGCCGCCATCTGCTCGGGGGCGTTGATCGTGAGCCAGAGATTCGCCGGATCCGTGACGACGACGAGCGGCGCTCCGGCTTCGACCACTGCGCCAGGCATCGCTGTGCGCGCGAGCACGACCCCGGCGGCAGGTGCACGGAGAAGGATCTCGCCGCTCGCGCCTGTGCCCGCGCTCAACTGCGACGCGGTCGAGCGGGCGCGCCGCGCTTCCGCCTCGGCTTGGGCCAGCGCTGCACGCGCGTGATCGTCATCGGTGATCGCGCGCTCGTAGTCCTGTCGCGGAATTGCTTTGAGAGCGAGCAGACGCTCGGCACGACCGCGCGCACTTGACGCGTACTGCGCCTCGGCCCGTCGAGACAGGACTTCGGCGTCCGCCTTTGCGACGTCGGATTGTGCCATGCCCGCTTCGGGACTCTGTAGCGTGACCAGCGATTCGCCAGCGCTGACGCGATCACCCGGCCGTACGAGAACACTCACGATGCGACCGCGCGCCGGCGCCCCGAGGCGCACGGTCCGGTCTTCGTTGGGCGTGACTTCACCGGGAACGGTTGCACTACCGGACGTGGTTCCGGCCGTCACAACTCCCCACTTCACTCCACCGTGTTGAATCTGAGCGGCGCTGAACGCGACCTGGCCGTTGGTATCGGCCGACGGCCTTTCGTCGGCGGCCATTCCGGGCATGCCTGCCATTCCCGGCGCGGCGGTCTTCGACGCGCTGTCGGGCACCGGGGTTTTCGTTTCAGTCTTGCTGCAGTCAGTTGCGAGAATCATCACGCCCACGGCCAGCGCCCGGGCGAACGAGAGCGGTGTCATCGGCGCGGGTCTCCAGGAATGGTGCTTTGTGGAAGCGCGGTGTAGAGATCGAACCCCTCGGCAACGATGAGGGACACGATGCTCTGCTGCTGCGCGAAGATCGTGCGGTAGTAAGTGAGCCGTGCGTCTGCCCAGGCGCGCGCGGCGTCGATCACCTGGAACAGCGGCACCGCGCCTTCGCGATATGCACCCAACGCGATGCGACGGGACTCCTCCGCGCGCGACAGAAAGCTGGATGAGTCGCGTCGCGC
>DASQHH010000429.1:0-1795 GCA_035632195.1 Vicinamibacterales bacterium | reverse complement strand
TTCGTCCTGCCGATCCGCCTCGACATCTCCACGTCAAAAGCGGCAGCCCCTCCGGCACGCATATCGCGGATGAGCCGCAATTTTACCGTGATGTCGCGGAGGCGCTCGGCGACGCGCGTGAAATTCTCGTCGCTGGTCCATCGACGGCCAAAACGGAGTTCGTGAAATTCCTGCAAAGACACGCCGCCCCCGTCTCGCGTTGCGTCGTCGGCGTCGAGACGCTGGACCGTCTGACGGACAATCAGCTCCTGGTCGAGGCGCGTAAGTTCTTCGCCCGCGCGGATCGCCTGAGGCCGCAAATCTGACAGGAGCTCAGCCCTTCGTGACAGGCGCCGCGAAGACGTAGCCCGCCCCGCGGACCGTCTTGATCAATGCGGGCTGGCTCGGATCGGCCTCCACTTTCTTGCGCAGGCGCACGATCAGCGTGTCGACCGCCCGGTCATAGGCTTCCCACTCGCGCCCCTTCACCAATTCCATGAGCTGATCGCGATTGAGCACGCGATTGGGATGCGTCGCAAAGACGCGCAGCAGCTCGAATTCGGCCGATGTCAGCGTCGCCGCTCCGCCGTCGGGCTTGCGCAATTCGCGGCGCAGGAGATCCATCGTCCACCCCTGGAAATGCAGCGCCTCGCCTTCTCCCCCCGCCATGACCGCGGCCGACGCCGGCGGCGCCGTATTGTCGGCCTGAGCGCGGCGCAGCACGGTGCGGATGCGAGCCAGGATTTCGCGGAGATGGAAGGGCTTCGGGACATAGTCGTCGGCCCCGGCTTCGAGGCCGGCGACGCGGTCGATGACATCGTCTTTTCCGGTCAACATGATGATCGGCGTCCGAGACTGCTGCCGGATGTGGCGGGCGAGCGATATCCCGTCCTCTCCCGGCATGGCGACGTCGAGCATGACGAGATCGACCGCGCCGCTCTCGAAGATGCGCCGCATCGCGACGCCGTCGCCCGCCTCGCTCACCTTGAAGCCCTCATCCTCGAGGTAGCGGCGCAGCATCGTGCGAATTCGCGGGTCGTCATCGACGACCAGTATATGTTGAGGGTTGCTCATCCGAGTCTCGCCGACCCCAGATGATACTAAAAGTTGGTTGCGTACCCCAGATTGCCGCCTCCATCGCCGGGGCCGCCATAGGTGCGGCTGAAATTGGTGCCCGTGGCCGACAGCCAAACGGTCGCGCAGCCTGCCTCCGCGACGGTGTAGGATACGGGCTCGGACGAGCGCGCCGGAGACCCGTCATGGATAAGCGAATGCAGTTCCACGTCTGGTATGTGATTGCCGCGATTTTCGGTGTTCTGATCCTGCAGCAACTCTGGACCGCGAGCCAGCAGATCGCGGTCATCCCGTACAGCGAATATCTGAACGATCTGAAAGCCGGCAAGGTCGACGACGTCAAAGTTTCCGGCGATTACATCCAGGGCGATTACAAAGAGCCGCAGAACGGGGTCAAACAATTCGTCACGACGCGCGTTCCGCCCGATATCGCCGGCCAACTTCAGCAATATAACGTCAAATTCTCGGGACAGGTCGAAAGCAATTGGTTGTCGGCGATTCTATCCTGGATCCTGCCCACGCTGCTGTTCTTGGGCGTGTGGTACTTTCTCGTTCGCCGGATGGCCAATTCGCAGGGCTTGGGCGGCGGCTTCATGTCGGTCGGCCGCAGCAAGGCGAAAGTCTATGTCGAAACCGACACCAGGGTGAGTTTCGCGGATGTCGCCGGTGTCGACGAGGCCAAGGAAGAATTGCAAGAGGTCGTCGCCTTTCTCAAAAACCCGCAGGAATACGGCCGGCTCGG
>DASQHH010000428.1:0-8091 GCA_035632195.1 Vicinamibacterales bacterium | reverse complement strand
CATGAACAGGGCGTACGGCTGGATGCCGGCCGTCTCGTTCGGCATGATGACGGTGAACACGAACGAGTAGATCAGGAGGAGCAGAAGCGGGTTGACGAAGGACCAGACGAAGCCGAGCACCGAACCGCGATAGCGCGCCTTGAGCTCCCGCGCCACGAGGCTGGAAATCAGGCCGCGGTATTTGACGAGGTTCGCGAGATTCTGCAGCAATTTAGGCGCGAGTGCGCGCCCTTGATGCTACCTGAAGTCGAATGAGGGCTTTCAGCAGCGCGATCCGCGCCCGCTCGGCGTCCATGTCGACCGTCGGCTGCGCGAGACGCTGCTCCGCGCGCTTCTTCGCCGTCTCCGCGCGGGTGACATCGATTTCGTCCGGCTTTTCGGCGATCTGCGCCAGGATCGTCACGCGGTCCGGCAGCACCTCGGCGAAGCCGAACGCGATGAGCAGTGGATGCTCGTCGCGGCCCTGACGATACGTCAGTTGTCCGACCTGCAGAGCGGCGAGCAGCGGCGTGTGCCCCGGCAAGACGCCGAAGTAGCCATCCGCGCCGGGGACGATCACCTCGTCGACCGTCTCGTTGACGAGCGAACGATCGGCGGAGACCACCTGCAGCTGCAGCGTCGTCGGTAACGTGTTGAGATCAGCCATTCGTTTGGCGGGTCCTGAAGGACCCGCCCTGCATTACGTTCGCTGTTTCGATTTCGCGACGACTTCGTCGATCGAACCCTGCATGTAGAAATCCTGCTCGGCGATACCGTCGTGCTTGCCTTCGACGATCTCCTTGAAGCCGCGGATCGTTTCGGCGATCGGCACGTACTTGCCTTCGAGGCCCGTGAACTGCTGAGCGACGAAGAACGGCTGCGAGAGGAACTTCTGGATCTTGCGCGCGCGCGACACCGTCAGTTTGTCTTCTTCCGACAGCTCGTCGATGCCGAGAATCGCGATGATGTCCTGCAGGTCCTTGTAGCGCTGCAGGATCTGCTTCACCTGCCGCGCGACGTTGTAGTGCTCGTTGCCGAGGATGCGCGGGTCGAGAATGCGCGACGTCGACGCAAGCGGATCGACCGCCGGATAGATGCCCAGCTCCGAAATCGCGCGGGACAGGTTCGTCGTCGCATCCAGATGCGCGAACGTCGTCGCCGGCGCGGGGTCGGTGTAGTCGTCGGCGGGCACGTAAATCGCCTGCACGGACGTGATCGAGCCCTTCTTGGTCGACGTGATGCGCTCCTGCAGCTCGCCCATCTCGGTCAGCAAAGTCGGCTGGTAGCCGACGGCCGACGGCATGCGTCCGAGCAGCGCGGACACTTCAGACCCCGCCTGCGTGAAGCGGAAGATGTTGTCGATGAACAGGAGGACGTCCTTGCCTTCGGCGTCGCGGAAATACTCGGCAACCGTGAGAGCCGAAAGGCCCACGCGCAGACGCGCGCCCGGCGGCTCCGTCATCTGTCCGTAGACGAGCGCCGCTCGCGACTTGCTCTGATCCTTCATGTCGATGACGCCCGACTCCTGGAATTCGAGCCAGAGGTCGTTGCCTTCGCGCGTGCGCTCGCCGACGCCGCCGAACACCGACACACCGCCGTGCTTGAGCGCGATGTTGTGGATCAGCTCCATGATGACGACGGTCTTGCCCACGCCTGCGCCGCCGAAGAGTCCAATCTTGCCGCCTTGCAGATACGGCTCGAGCAGGTCGATGACCTTGATGCCCGTCTCGAACATCTTGAGCTCGGTCGACTGATCCTCGAGCGTCGGCGCGGAGCGGTGGATCGGCCAGCGCTCCTTCGACTTCACGGGGCGGTCGGGAAAGTCGACGGGCTCGCCGAGGACGTTCAGCACGCGGCCGAGCGTCTCGGGTCCGACGGGGACCGAGATCGGCTCGCCGAGGTCGACGGCGCTCATGCCGCGCTGCATGCCGTCGGTCGGCTTCATCGCGACGGCGCGGACGCGGTTCTCGCCGAGATGCTGCTCGACCTCACAGATGACGTCGAGCTTCGCGCCGCCGCCCTTGCCGTCCGACACAATGTGCAGCGCGTTGTAAATCTCGGGCAGGTGTCCGGCCTCGAATTCGACGTCGACGACGGGGCCGATCACCTGGACGATCTTTCCGATTTGCTGTGTCTGTGTAGCCATATGCTCTCTCGCTCGCCTGAAAGCTCGCGCTCCGATCGTCTTGTCCGGAGCGCGAGGCTTCAGCCGAGCGTCATAGCGCCTCTGCGCCCGAGACGACTTCGATGATTTCGCGCGTGATCGCCGCCTGGCGGACCTTGTTCATATAAAGCGTCAGGTTGGCGATCATGTCGCCGGAGTTCTTCGTCGCGGTGTCCATCGCCGTCATCTGCGCGGCGAAGAACGCCGCATTCGACTCGAGCAGCGCGCGGTAGACGGTCACCTCGACGTAGCGCGGCAGCAATTGATTGAAGATCTCCTGCGCCGACGGTTCATAGAGGTAATCGATCGCCGGTCCCGCGGCGACCGCAGCGGCGTGCGCGTCGACGTCGGCGCGCGCGATCGGCAGCAGTTGATCGACGACGAGCCTCTGCGTCATCACGGACTTGAATTCGTTGTAGACCAGCATCACGCGATCGACGGTGCCGGATGTGAATGCCTCGATGGCGACCGCCGCGATCCGCTGGGCGTCGTCGAACTTCAGCTTTTGAAAGATCCCGGTCTCCTCGAACGCGACGGCGAAGCCGCGGCGCGCGAAGAAGTCGCGTCCCTTGCGGCCCACGAGCCCGAGCTCGCAGGGCTGCGGGGTTTCGGTAATGAACGCGCCGGCGGCCTTGATGACGTTGGTGTTGAAGCTGCCGCACAGCCCTTTGTCGCCGGTCACGACGATGACGAGCGTTTTCGACTCGGGCTTCAGCTCGCGCGCGACGAGCAGCGGATGGATCGAGGGATCGACGCGGCCGGCGACGCTGCCGAGGACGCGCTGCATCTGCACGGCGTACGGCCGCGCGTTCATGATCCGCTCCTGCGCGCGGCGCAGCTTCGACGCGGCGACCATCTTCATCGCCTTGGTGATCTGCTGCGTGTTCTTGACCGCGCGGATCCGGCGCCGCAGGTCGATTAAAGAGGGCATGGCCTACGCAGCTGCGGCCTTCCGCGCAGCGAAGTCTGTCGCGAACTCCTTGACCGCCGCATCGAGCTGACCCTTCAGCTGATCGCTCAGCTGCTTTTCCTTTGCGATCGCGCCGAACAGCTGCGCGTAGCGCGTCTCGATGAACTTATACAGCTCGGTCTCGAACGCGCGCGCCTCGGATACGGCGATCTTGTCCAGATAGCCGTTCGTCGCGGCGTAGATGATCGCGACCTGGCGCTCGACCGGCAGCGGCTCGTACTGCGGCTGTTTGAGGATTTCGACCAGGCGCGCGCCGCGGTGCAGCTGCTCCTGCGTCGACTTGTCGAGGTCGCTGCCGAACTGCGCGAATGCCGCCAGCTCTCGGTACTGCGCGAGCGCGAGCCGGAGCGTCCCGGCCACCTGGCGCATCGCTTTAATCTGCGCGGAGCCGCCGACGCGCGAGACGGAGTTGCCGACGTTGATCGCGGGACGGACGCCCTGATGGAACAGGTCGGATTCGAGGAAGATCTGGCCGTCCGTAATCGAGATCACGTTCGTCGGGATGTAGGCCGAGAGGTCGCCGGCCTGCGTCTCGATGATCGGCAGGGCCGTCAGGGATCCGCCGCCCAGCTCCTGCTTCACTTTCGCCGCGCGCTCCAGTAGACGCGAATGCAGGTAGAAGACGTCGCCGGGATACGCCTCGCGGCCGGGCGGACGGCGCAGCAGCAGCGAGATCTCGCGATACGCCTGCGCGTGCTTCGAGAGATCGTCGTAGATGCACAGCGCGTGGCGGCCGCTGTCGCGGAAGTATTCGCCCATCGTGCACGCGGAGTACGGGCTGATGTACAGGAGCGGCGCAGGATCCGCAGCCGCGGCCGTGACGACGATCGAATAGCGCATCGCATCCGCGTCTTCGAGCGTCTTGACGACCTGCGCGACCGTCGACTGCTTCTGACCGATGGCGTTGTAGATGCAGATGACGCCGGTTTCTTTCTGATTCAGGATCGCGTCGATCGCGACCGCCGTCTTTCCTGTCTGGCGGTCGCCGATGATCAGCTCGCGCTGGCCGCGGCCGATCGGGACCATCGCGTCGATCGCTTTCAATCCGGTCTGCAGCGGCTCCTTGACCGGGCTGCGATCGACGACGCCGGGTGCCAGGCGCTCGATCGGCGCGAACTGCTTGGTCGCGATCGGTCCCTTGCCGTCGACCGGCTGTCCCAGCGCGTTGACGACGCGGCCGAGCATCTCCTCGCCGACCGGCACGGAGATGATGCGCCCGGTGCGTTTGACCGGGTCGCCTTCCTTGATCTCGCGGAATTCGCCGAGGAGCACCGCGCCGACGCTTTCCTCTTCGAGGTTGAGCGCGATGCCGAAGACGCCGTGCGGAAACTCGAGCATCTCGCCGGCCATGGCGTTCTCGACGCCATGCACGCGCGCGATGCCGTCACCGATGGAGATGATGCTGCCGACTTCGGCGACGTCGACATTGACCGCGTAGCTGCCGATCTGCTCCCGGATGATCTTGGATATCTCTTCGGCTTTGATGTCCATATGGTTTTACGCTGATTACTGCTGCTGCAACCGCTCTTTCATCTTCTCGAGCTGCCGCGTGACGCTGCCGTCGTAAACGGTGCTGCCGACTCTCGCAATGATGCCGCCGACGATCGCCGGATCGACTTTCGTGTCCAGCACGACGCTGCGGCCGGTGACTCGGGCCAGACTCGCTTCAATGGCCTTCGCGCGTCCGTCGGCGAGCGGCGCCGCGGTGGTGATCACGGCGCGAACGACCTTCTTGTAGTCCAGCAGCCGCTCGCGGTACGCGGCGACGAGATCGGGCAGCAGGACCAGCCGATCGCGCTCGGCCAGCAGCGCAACGAGCTTGGCCACAATCGGGAGCTGGCCGGCGAGCTTCGAGATTTCGGAGACGGCAGCCTTCTTTTTCGGCGCCGCAACCGCGGGATTGAGCAGCGCGTTCCCGAGCGCCGGATTCTGCCTGATGAGATCGGCGAACGCGGCCAACTCGCCGTCGATTCTGTCGACATCGGCGCGCTCCTTGACGGCGACGTCGAGCAGAGCGCGGGCGTAGCGGCTGGCAGCCGTCCGATTAGTCATGCAAACCGCGGAACTCTACCGTGTTTCCCGGGGAATCGGCGCTTGAGAAGAATTTCACAAGCTACAGATTTATACCACATCAGGGCCGGATCTCGATCCAGCACCCCTCCACCGGCCGGCCAACCCCGCCGATCCGGGTCGCCGCCACCCCCGCGCTCCACAACGCCGCCTCCACCTGCTCCGCCCGGCCGCCGTTGGCCGCAATCAACAGCCCGCCCGAGGTCTGCGGATCGAAGAGGAGGAGTTGCACCGCGGGATCGACGCCGGCCGCGACGCGGACGCCGGCCTCGAAGTGCTCGCGGTTCGACGCAAGACCGCCCGATCCGTTGCGGGCGGCGATCTCAGCTACGCCGCTGAAGGTCGGCACACGGTGCGCGTCGATGACGAGCGACACCCCGCCGGCCCGCGCCATTTCGGTCCCGTGCCCGGCGAGTCCGAAGCCGGTGATGTCGGTACAGGCATGCACGGCGCCCGCCGGCAGATCGCGGATCGCATCCGCGGCCGCGCGATTGAGCGTCCGCATCGATCGGACGGCTTCTTCGACGAGCTGCGGCGTCGCGCGATCGAACTTCACCGCCGTTCCGACGATGCCCGTCCCGATCGGCTTCGTGAGGTAGAGCGCATCGCCTGGCTGCGCGCCGGCGTTCGTGATGATGCGCGCCGGATCGACGGCGCCCGTCACCGCATATCCGAACTTGATTTCCGGATCCTGCACGGTGTGTCCGCCGAGGAGCGCGACCTCCGCTTCGCGAAGCGTGTCAAAACCGCCGCGAAAGATCGCGCGGATCGTTTCCGTGTCGACCCCCTCTTTCGGAAACGCGGCGATCGCGAGCGCGGTCAGCGGCCGGCCGCCCATGGCGTAGACGTCGCTGAGCGCGTTCGCCGCCGCGATCGCGCCGTAGACGTACGGGTCGTCCACGATCGGCGTGAAGAAGTCGACGGTCTGGACGAGCGCGGGCCCGCTCTCCCACTTGAACACACCCGCATCGTCCGCAGTCCTGAAGTCAACGAGGACACGGCCGTCGTTCTGCGCGGGAATGTCACTCAGCACCTGAGCGAGCTCGCCTGCGGCGAGTTTGCTCGCTCAACCGGCGCAGGACACCATCTGTGTCAGTCGCTTTGCCATAGTCTCCACCGGCGCTTCGCGCCTTACCGTCTTTGTTACTGCTCCGTCAGAATCTCGAAGACGCGAATGAGTTCGTCTTCCGAGTTGAAGTCGATCTCGATCCGGCCGCGGCTGCCGCGTCGGACGATGCGGACTCTCGTGCCGAGCAGAAGCTTCAGCTTGTCCTCGGCGGCGCGCGTGTGGACGTCGACCGGCTTCGGCGCCCGCGGCTCGGACGGCGCGCCTTCGTCAGCGATCGTCTTCGCGAGCGACTCCGTTTCGCGGACCGACAGGTTCCGCGCGATCACCTCGCGCGCGGTGCGGCGCTGATCCGCTTCCGATTCGATGGCCAGCAGCGCCCGGGCATGGCCCATCGTCAGGCGCCCGCCCGCGATCTCGCTGCGCACTTCGTCAGGCAGTTTCAGCAGCCGCAGGTGATTGGCGACGGTCGCGCGGTCCTTGCCGACGGCGGCGGCGATCGCTTCCTGCGTGAGATGGAATTCCTCTGCGAGCCGCCGGTACGCAAGCGCTTCTTCGAGCGGATTCAAGTCCTCGCGCTGGATGTTTTCGATCAGCGCCATCTCGAGAATCGACTGCTCGCGTCCCGGCGCAATCTCCTTGACGGCGATCGGCACGCGCAGCAGTCCCGCCAGCTGCGCCGCGCGCCAGCGGCGCTCGCCGGCGATGATCTGAAACCGATCACCGACGCGGCGGACCACGATCGGCTGAATGACGCCGTTTGCCCTGATGGACTCCGCGAGCTCCCGCAGCCGCGCCTGGTCGGCGTGCGCGCGGGGCTGATACTCGTTCGGGACGAGCCGATCGACGTCGGCTTCCATCGCGGCCGCGCGCGGAGCAGTCTCCGCCGGCGCGTCGGGAATGAGCGCACTGAGCCCTTTGCCGAGGGCCGGACGCTTGATTGACTGCATGGCTGTTGGATCCGTGTTGGCTACGCGGCCGAACGTTCGAGCACTTCGCGTGCGAGCGCGAGGTAGGCTTCGGCGCCGCGGGATTTCACGTCGTAGAGAATCACCGGCATGCCGTGGCTCGGCGCTTCGCCGAGGCGGACGTTGCGCGGGATCACGGTCCGAAAGACCTTTTCCTTGAAGAACTCGCGGACGTCGGTCGCGACCTGCTGACCAAGGTTCGTGCGCTCGTCGAACATCGTCAGCAGCACGCCGTCGATGTCGAGATCCGGGTTGAGCGCAGCGCGCACGCGCTTGAGAGTGCCGACGAGATCGGCAAGGCCTTCGAGCGCGAAGTATTCGCAGTGCAGCGGGATCAGCACGGCGTCGGCCGCGACGAGCGCGTTGAGCGTCAAGAGCCCGAGCGACGGTGGACAGTCGATGAAGATGTAATCGAATCGATCGTGGACTGACGCCAGCAGCGCTTTCAGCCGCTCTTCGCGCGCCGACAGGCCCACGAGCTCGATCTCGGCGCCTGTCAGGTTTCTGTCGGCAGGAATCAGGTGAAGCCGATCGACGCCGGTCGGAATGATGAACGGTTCCGCGTCGCGGACGGAATCGGCGCTGGTCAACGCGTCGTAGATTGTCCCTGCCTCAGTGGCCTTGCCCTTCTGTCCGACGCCGCTCGTGAGGTTGCCTTGCGGGTCCATGTCCACAAGGAGGACATCCCGGTCAGCGAGGGCCAAGGACGCAGCCAGGTTGATGGTGGTTGTGGTCTTGCCGACGCCACCCTTCTGATTTGCAACAGCGATGATGCGGTGCATATTGGTCTTATGACCAAATTGAGCAGGTTTCAATGACTGGACGTGATCTCCTGCGAAGAGAGGATAGCGGCAGGATCCGACTACGTCAACCG
>DASQHH010000427.1:0-2511 GCA_035632195.1 Vicinamibacterales bacterium | reverse complement strand
CGGGTCGCCGAGGTCGAGATGGAACACAGAGCCTCCTGAAGCGAAGAAAGCGGCGTCGCCGTCGGTGCTGAGAAGCCCGTCCACTGGAACGTCGAGCGAGCTCGTCTCGATCGGATTGAGGCGGTCCGCCAACTTGAATATGCGCAGCCGGTCGACCGCGTGGACGACCAGGAGGGGCGGCTCCTGCGCGGCCAGGATCGCAGCCTCGAGAACGCCGATCCCCACGTCGCGCACCGGCACGGCATTGTTGCGATTCGTGAGATCGATCGCCCGCATCGTCGTCAGCTCGAAGCCGTAGATCGTGTCGGGAAGCGCGACGATCTCGTAGTAGTGGCCTTTGACGCCCGAGATCTGCCCCGGCTCAGCAAAGCTGTCGAAATCGACGACGTGAAGCCCGCTCCAGGGATTGCCCTCGATGATCGTGTCGCGAGCAAATGCCGCGTTGCTGGGCGGCCGGCCAAGCGAGTGAAACACGCCTTTCGTCTTCGGATTGTAGGGATCGTGAACGTCAATCCGAAGAACGTCGCCGCGTCCGTACAGAATCACGTCGCTTCCTCGGAGCTTGACGCGGTCGAGTCCCGCGTCGATGGCCATCGATGCAATCTCCCGCGGCGCGTCGCTGCGCGAGACGTCGATGATCCGGAATCGAGGCGGGTCGACCACATACGCCAGCGATCCGTCAGTCGCAACGCCGCGGACAGGGCCCGCGAGGTCTTCCCATACCCCGGCGAGCTTTGGCGCGTGCACGTCGCTCGCGTCGTAAACGCGCAACGGCGTTCCCGTTTCCGTCTCGATTCCGAATCGATCGAACGTCGCTCCGGCCAGAAAGAGCTTGCCGCGCGATGCCGCGACCACTTGCGCGGCGTCGCGGATCGTCGCGGTCTCCGTCGGTTTCTCGGGATCCGCCGCGTCGTAGACGTGGAGCGTGTCCGGGAGCTCGGAGGCAAAGACGAGCGTTCCGCTGACGGCGATTCGCGCCAGAACGACCGCGCCGGCGCCGGTCCGGCTCAAAATGCGCGGCGCGGCGGAGTCGCTCACGTCCACGGCCACGAGTCCGGTGACGCCGGTTGCTAGCCAGAGCACGTCGCCGCTGAACGCCAGAGCCAGCGCGTTCTCGGAGATCGTGGCCAGCGGCTCAGCACTGGCCGCGGTCGTATCGAACACAAAGACAGCCACGTTTTCTACGGCAACGTAGAGAATCGAGCCGTGGAGTGCGATGCCGCTGATCGCCCCTCGCACAGAATATTGCGCGACTCGGTCGAGCGACGCGCCGTTCGTCTGCCAGACGGTCACGCCGTCGGCGCCGGCTCCCGCGAGCAACGATCCGCTGGAAGTCAGCATGTTGATGCCTGGTACCGGGACGAGCGACAGTAGAGTGAGGCGGCCGTCGGCGGCGAGATCGTATCGGAGCAGGTTCGCTCCAGCGACGACTTCCAGCCGGCCGTCGGCAAGGAAGGTACCGGCGACGGTCGCGTCGTCGGTCTGCAATGCACTTACCTGGCGAATCGCACCGGGATCGGTCACGTCGTAGGCCGAGACCCCACGTCCATCGATGTCGACGACGAGATTGTCTCGCGGAATGAGTTGTTTCGTAATGCCGCGCAGACCCCATTGGCCGGATCGCGGCGGCGCTTCGGCACGAAGTGCGGCTGTGAGTGTCAGCGCAAGAATGCAAAGAGCCGACAGGCGTCGGCGCCTTTTCCGCCGATCGCGTATCGCAAGGCCGGTCTCGAGAATCGTCACTGGAGTCAAAACACCAATCTGCCAAATGCCGCCGGTACGTGAAAATCGGGCGGCGATTTGCGCGTCGGTTGCCAAGCCATGAACTCGTCACCGCGTTTCGCGCTTCGGTCGATCCGAAAGAAGTTCGCGCCCCACTCGTCGCCCGGCCTCGGTGGATCGATTGTCAGCGAGGCAAACGGGATGCGCAGCACGATCGTCAGCCTGAACGTGCCATCGATGGGGAAGACTTTCCGGACGGCCGCGAAAAGTTCGTTACAATCCCACGACAAGTCGGTGGTCATCGTCGCACGATCGCCGTTGGGCGAGACGATCCGCGCGTCGAACGTCGTCCCGAGCGGATTCACCTCGAGTTCGAAGTACTCGCTGGATGTCGCAGGTGCGAGGAAGACCTCGACGACGTCCTCCTGCCACAACGGCTCGTCGTGCCCGAGGTAATGGGCGACGGTCTCGTCGTCTTCGCCGGAGAACACGACGACCAGTGCCGCGGCATCGCGATAGGCGGCGAAGGACGTCGCCAACCGCGGCACACTGCCATCCACCGCGCGCACCAGCGCATGGCGCTCCACTTCCTCCGGCACATCCCACGGCGCTTCAATGGAGAACTCTCGCTCGGGGACGTGCAGCACTCCGGAACTGCTCATTGTTGCATTCATTGTATTGGCTTCGTCGTCAACTCCGTTCCAGTCTCGTGCACCAGCCGCTCGAAGTGCTCATCAGCAATCCAATCGACGGCTTCCTGTTTCAAGAATGATCGTTATCTGGCTGCTG
>DASQHH010000426.1:0-11073 GCA_035632195.1 Vicinamibacterales bacterium | reverse complement strand
ACTCTCGTGCGTCGGCCCTGTGAAGCTGTCGCAGCAGCTCTCCGCTTCCGGCTTTCAGCTACTCCACCGGCTCGGCGGTCTCATCCGCGGCGATCCGCAGCGATCGAAGGAAGCGGCGATCGTTGGCGGTGACTTCGAACGCGCGCTTGGGCTGCGCCTCGCGCGCGGCACGCGACGGTGCCGCGACTTTCGCGAGCGCCGCCGTCTGATTGCGGCTGACGAATCCAACCACCGCTTCGAGAGTCACCTTCATCTCGAAGCCAGCGGCGCGGGCTTTCTCGCGGCACGCCTCGACCTGCGGATTCTCAGCGACTGCAGCGGCAATCGCGTCGGCAAGCTCTCGGGCGAACCTGTTGACGACGTCGTCCATCTGCGTTCCCTCCTACGCCGCCGGGGCTGGGTTCCCTCGGCGTCTCCCGGCTGCGCCTACACCAAGGCGATGTACAGGTGGCCGGGCGCCTGATTCGTATCTGGTCGGAAAAGGTTGTAGGTAAGCATGAGTCTAAGCGCAAGGCGCCGTAGTGTCAAGGAGTTACGGGCTGGAAAATGCGCGTGAGGAAGGATGTGCCCGGCTGCGCAAACGATCTGCTACCTCGTCGGCACGCGCTGCTGGAGTTCTCCGAACCAGTTGAGCACGACGGTAATGCTCGGGGGGGCGCTCTGATCACCAGCCGCGCTGTCTTTGACCATGAGAAACCGCTGGTCATCGGGCGACACGTCGTACCACCGCGCCGGAAATGGGTTGGAATAACTGGTGTCGAGCAGTCGCAGCGGCTTGCCGGCCCGGAATGTCGATCCGGAAGTGTCGACGGACACAGCCGTGAGCTTCTGCGATGCATCGAGGTAAAAGAGTTCGTGACCGCTGCGCGACCACGCCGGCCGCGTCCCGCCCCCTGCCGAGATCTGCCAACGACCGTCGTTCGTCTGCGGGAACGGTCGCACGGAGACTTCGTCCCGTCCTGACCCGGCCTCATGCCATTGATACGCGACGTAACGGCCGTCAGGTGAGACCTCCGGGAATAGTCCGTCGAACAGCAGTTGAGCCGCCGGCTCACTGTTCGCGGAGTCTCCTGCTCCGCCTGCGGGAGGTGCGAATGGAAGGACGAAGACATGTTGTCCGGACTGAAAGCCGAATACGTTCTTCCCGTCAGGCGTGATGGAGGTCGCCATCTGCGCGCTTCCGCTCGTGGCCAGCCGGTCGATGCGACCGGTTCCGTCTGCGGCCTGCCCGTACAGATTCGGCATGCCGACACGCGTTGACGCAAAAATGACGCGTCGGCCGTCGGGTGTCCAGAGAGGCATCACGTCAAAACCGGCATCGAAGGTCAACCGCGTGAGCGTCTCCCGCGCGAAATCCCAGATCCAGATATCGTTCTCCTGGTCTTCGAGCTCGACCGCGACGCGCGTGCCATCCGGTGACAGGCGCGGAACGCCATAGGGGCGGAAGGGGGTCCGAATCGGTTCTTCGCGTCCCTTGCGATCAACCCACACGAGCGATCGCGGCGCGGTGGTCACCGCGTAGGCCCCGCCGGGCACGTACGCGAGCGTCCCCCGTTGGGACACGGCGTAGTTGGCCGCGCCGTTCGGCGTCATCATCACCGAGTCGACGACCGGGACGGGATCGCCCAGCACCTCGAGCCGTTCGAGGTCGAACCGGACGGCGCGCAACGTGCCAGCCGCCGCGTAGATCAAGTGGCCGGTCTTCACGAACTCGGCATCGCTCGCGCCGCGGATCAGAATCTTTCGCCGTCCGGTCTTCAGATCAAGAACAGCCACCCGCGCGTCGTTCATCTGACCTGGCGTTGAAACCGTGAACAGCACGCCGCGACCGCCTGGAAGGAAGGACGGAAACAAGTGGTCCCCTTCCTGGTGCGCCGGGTCTGGCGTCGTCAGCACAGTCGGTTCCCCGCCCTGCGCCGATACCCGCCACAAACCCGTGGTCCGGTCGCTGGTGGCGAACACGATCGTCCCATCGTCGCTCCAACTTGCGCCGAGCGACGCGCCCTTCACCCGGCACAGCGAGACGACGGAGCCGCCGGCAATCGACACCTTCTTGAGTTCGGCGCCTTCGAAGAACCCGATCCACTGGCTGTCAGGAGAAAAAAACGGACCATATGCGCCGGCGATGCCGGCCAGCTGTTGCGCGTCCAGTCGATCGGTCGCGCGCAGCATCAAGGGGCTGCCGCCGAGTAGGGATCCCCCGGCTCGGTAGACGAGATAGCGGCCGTCGGGCGAAAGAGCAAGACTGCGCTCCGGGCTCGACACGTTCAGCGGCTGCGCGGGCGACGGCACGATGGGGAAACGCGAGAGTTGAACAGGATTGGGCGGTCCCGGTCGCATTACCACCCAAGTAATGAGCGAAGCAAACAGAGCGCCTGTGACCAGCGGGGCGATCACGGTGCGCCGGTGACGAGACCGAGCCACGCCAGTCGCGATCGCTTGCCCGGCGGGAAACGCCAATGCGTCTTCGATCTCCAACCGCGCGGCGGTCGCAGAGTCCAGCCGGTGCTTGCGATCCTTGCGCAGACATCGCTGGAGCAGGGTGCGAATCGAGGCAGGCGTCTCGGCCGGCAGGCTCCGCCACTTCGGTTCGGCTCGCTGCACTGCCTCCAGTACATCGGACAGTCTGTCGCCTCCGAACGCGCGCGCTCCGGTGAGCATTTCGAACAGAACGCACCCAAACGCCCAGACGTCTGCGCGCTTGTCCACCGCCTGTCCGATCGCTTGCTCCGGACTCATGTAGGCCGCCGTCCCGACGATGACGCCTTCCCGAGTCCAGCCTGCCGACGTCGGCGCATGCGTCGGATTCGGTTCTGGTGTGTCGCTGTTCGCCGCCTTCGCTAGGCCGAAGTCCAACACTTTAGCGGTGCCGTCAGTCCGGACTTTAATGTTGGAAGGCTTCAGGTCGCGGTGAACGATCCCTTGTTCGTGTGCGGCTTCGAGGGCTTCAGCGATCTGCTTCGCGACAGTCAAGGCTTCGTCGATCGGCAGCGGGCCTCGCGTGACGCGATCCGCCAGCGTCGGTCCCTCGACCAGCTCCATGACGAGTGCTGGCGCACCGGTGGAATCCTCGAAGCCATGGATGTGCGCGATGTGGGGATGATTCAGCGCCGCGAGGAGCCGGGCCTCCCGCTCGAACCGCGCGAGGCGTTCGCGATCACCTGCGACGGCACCGGGCAGGACTTTGATCGCGACGTCACGATTGAGCTTCGTGTCGCGGGCGCGGTAGACCTCACCCATGCCGCCCGCACCGAGCGGCGACAGGATTTCATAAACGCCGAGGCGTGTGCCAGCTGCGAGCGCCATGTGTCGGAAACGCGCGAATTATACCGGCAGGGTCACGCGGTGCGCGGCGAATCGCGCCACAGATGGGCGCAAACCTGCAATGCCGCGAGAACGTCGTACGCGATCGGGCGCGTGCGTTCGAGCGCGCGGCGATCACAGCGTAATCCGCACGAGCGATCCGCGCACGGCCGATCCACCGGGCGTCGCTCGAATAACGAGGGGCGCACAATCGATCCCGCGCTATTCTCCCCGTCAAGGGAGTTACGCGCCCTTCCGCAGTACAATCGACCTCAGCGATGAGCGTCCAGACGCCCGACGATCTCGCCGGCTGGGATCCGGCGGTCGCTCTCGGCACGCCCGGCGAGTTTCCGTTCACGCGCGGCATCCAGCCGACGATGTACCGCGGCCGCCTCTGGACGATGCGGCAGTACGCCGGCTTCGCGGACGCATCGGAATCGAACAAACGCTACCGGTACCTCCTCGCGCAGGGTGTGAGCGGCCTGAGCGTGGCGTTCGATCTCCCGACGCAAATGGGCTACGACTCCGACCACGCGCTCGCGGCCGGCGAAGTGGGCCGAGTCGGCGTCGCGATCGACTCGATTGAAGACATGGCGGCACTGTTCGACGGCATCCCGCTGGACCGCGTCTCGACGTCGATGACCATCAACGCGACGGCAGTGATCCTCCTCGCGCTGTACGTCGCGGTTGCCCGGCGGCAGGGCCTTGCTGGTGCGGCCCTGGCGACACTGTCGGGCACGATTCAGAACGACATCCTCAAGGAATACGTCGCGCGGGGCACCTACATCTATCCGCCGCGGCCCTCGCTGCGCATCGTCACGGACATCTTCGCGTTCTGCGAGCGCGAGCTGCCGAACTGGAACACGATTTCGATCAGCGGCTATCACATCCGCGAGGCCGGATCGACGGCTGCGCAGGAGATCGCGTTCACGTTCGCCGACGCGATCGCGTACGTGGAAGCCGCGGTCGACGCCGGCCTCGACGTGAACCGCGTCGGGCAGCGGCTCTCGTTCTTCTTCAACGCGCACAACGATTTTCTCGAGGAGATCGCGAAGTTCCGGGCCGCGCGGCGGCTCTGGGCGCGGTTGATGCGCGACCGCTTCCACGCGACGAACCCGCGCGCGATGCAGCTGCGGTTTCACACGCAGACCGCCGGGAGCACGCTCACCCAGCAGCAGCCGGACAACAACGTCGTCCGCGTCGCGCTGCAGGCGATGGCCGCCGTGCTCGGCGGCACGCAGTCCCTGCACTGCAACGGCCGCGACGAAGCGCTCGCGCTGCCGACCGAAGAGTCCGCGCGGATCGCCCTGCGGACGCAGCAGATCATCGCGCACGAGACGGGCGCGGCCAACACCGTGGACCCGGTCGCGGGCTCCTACACGATCGAAACGACGACCGATCGGCTCGAGCGCGAGGCGGAATCGCTCCTGCAGCGCATCGACGCCGCCGGCGGGACGCTCGTCGCCATCGAAACGGGCCTCATTCAGCGCGAGATCCAGGAAGCGGCCTACCGGACGCAGCTCGCCATCGACAAGGGCGAGCAGGTCGTCGTCGGCGTGAACCGGTTCGCCGGGGCGGGCGAGGGATCGCTGCCGACCCTCGCCATCGACCCCGCGGTCGAGCGGCGGCAGATCGAGCGCGTGCGGGCGCTGCGGGCGGGACGGAGCGCTTCCGGCGTCGATGCCGCGCTCGAGCGTGTGCGCACTGCCGCGCAGGACGGCGCGAACGTCGTGCCGCCCATCATCGCGGCCGTCGAAGCGCGCGCGACGCTCGGCGAAATCGCGAACGCCATGCGCGACGTCTTCGGCGAATACACGGAGACGGCTGCCGTCTGATGGACGCGCTGCTTCGCGTCGAGGATCTGACGACCGTCTTCGACACGGAGCGCGGGCAGTCGGTCGCCGTGGATCGCGCCACCTTCGAGATCCGGCAGGGAGAAACGCTCGGCCTCGTCGGGGAGTCCGGCAGCGGCAAGTCGATGACCGCGCTGTCGATCCTGCGGCTCGTGCAGCCGCCGGGGCGCATCGCGGCGGGGCGCGTGTACTTCCGCGGCCGCGATCTGCTGACGCTGTCGGACCGCGAGATGCGGCAGATTCGCGGCGCCGGCATCTCCATGGTCTTCCAGGAGCCGGCTACTGCGCTGAATCCGGTCTTCACGATCGGCGATCAGATTGCCGAAACAATTCTGGCGCACCAGCGTGTGGCGAAGCGCGAGGCGCGGCGGGCCGCGCTGGACCTGCTGCGATCGGTGCGGATGCCCGCCCCGGAGTCGCGCGTCGACGACTATCCGCATCAGCTGTCGGGCGGCATGCGCCAGCGCGCGATGATTGCCCTGGCGCTGGCGTGCCGGCCGTCGCTCGTCATCGCCGACGAACCGACGACGGCGCTCGACGTCACGATTCAGGCGGAGATCCTCGACCTGCTCCGCGACATGAAGGCGGCGTTCGGCCTGTCGCTGCTGCTCATCACGCACGACCTCGGCGTCGTCGCGCAGACCGCCGATCGCGTCGCCGTCATGCATCGGGGCCGCATCGTCGAGACCGGCGACGTGCGGACGGTGTTCCATTCGCCGGCGCAGGACTACACGCGGACGCTGCTCGATGCGAGTCGTTGAAGTCGAGCGTCTCGTCAAGCGCTACGCGCGCCGCGGCCTGTTTCGCGACGCGGAAACCATCACGGCCGTCGACGACGTGACCTTCCACATCGACGAGGGCGAGACGTTCGGCCTCGTCGGCGAATCCGGGAGCGGCAAGACGACCACGGGGCGCTGCATCCTGCGGCTGATCGAGCCGACGTCGGGCGCCGTCCGGTTCCGCGGCGAGAACGTGCTGGCATTTCCGCCCGAACGCCTGCGGCGGGCGCGGCGCGACATGCAGATCGTCTTTCAGGATCCCTACGCGTCGTTGAACCCGAGGATGCGGGCCCGCCGGATCGTCGAGGAGCCGCTCGTGATTCACGGGATTGGGTCGCGAGCGGAGCGCCGCGCCCGCGTCGAGGAGCTGTTCCGTCTCGTCGGCCTCGACCCCGCGCATCTCGAGCGCTACCCGGGCGAGTTCAGCGGCGGCCAGCGGCAGCGCATCGGCCTTGCGCGCGCGCTGGCGCTGAATCCGTCGTTCGTGATTCTGGACGAGCCGGTGTCGGCGCTCGACATGTCGGTGCAGGCACAGGTCGTCAGCCTGTTGATGGATCTGCAGCGGCGGCTGAAGCTGACCTATCTGTTCATCGCGCACGACCTGCGCCTGGTGGAGCACATCTGCGGCCGCGTCGCCGTGATGTATCTCGGAAAGATCGTGGAGATGGGGACGGCCGCGGCCGTGTTCGCGGCGCCGCAGCATCCGTACACGAGAGCGCTGCTCTCGGCGGTTTCGGTTCCGGATCCCGATGCGCCGCGCAGCCGGATCGTGCTGGATCCCGCGTCAGTGAAGAGAGACGCGCCGCTGCGGGAAATCGTGGCGGGACACTTCGCTGCGATCTGACGTTCGTCGTTCGTCGTTCGTCGTTCGACGTCAGGCCGCCTGCCGGACGTCCTTCTCGACCTGCCCGTCGCGGATGTGAATCGTGCGGTGGGCGTATGCCGCGACGTCGGGTTCGTGCGTGACGAGCACGATCGTGTTGCCGCCTTCGTGCAGCTTCGCGAAGAGCGCCATGATTTCGACGCCGGTCTTGGAGTCGAGATTTCCCGTCGGCTCGTCGGCAAGAAGAATCGACGGGTTGTTCACGAGCGCCCGCGCGATCGCGACGCGCTGCCGCTGTCCGCCGGACAGCTCGTTCGGCCGGTGCGCCATGCGCTCGCCGAGTTCGACCTTCTGCAGGGCGCCCTTCGCGCGGTCCTGACGATCCTTCGCCGGCACGCCCGCGTACACGAGCGGCAGCTCGACGTTGTGGAGCGCCGTCGCGCGCGGCAGCAGGTTGAACGTCTGAAAAACGAACCCGATTTCCTCGTTGCGGATCCGCGCCAGCTCGTTGTCGTTCATCTGGCTCACCTGCTTGTTGTTCAGCAGGTACGAGCCCTTGCTCGGCGTGTCGAGACAGCCGATCAGGTTCATCAGCGTCGATTTTCCGGAGCCCGACGGACCCATGATCGCGACGTATTCGCCGCGGTCGATCTGGATGGACACGCCGCGCAGCGCGTGGATCTCCTCGGTGCCCATCACATAAGTCTTCCAGAGGTCGACGGTTTCGATCAGTGCCATAGCTACCTTTAGACGTTTTCTATCTTACCCGTGTTCTTCCTCGTAATTCGCCTTCAATCGCGCGACGACCGCCGGGTCCGCCAGCGTCGTCGTGTCCCCGAGCGCCTTGCCTTCCGCGATGTCGCGCAGCAGCCGCCGCATGATCTTGCCCGAGCGGGTCTTCGGCAGATCGGCCGCGAAGAGGATGTCGTCGGGCCGCGCGATCGCGCCGATTTTCTTTACGACGTGATCCTTGAGCGCATCGACGAGCTCCTGGCTCTGCGCGGCGCCTTGAACGCCTTCCTTGAGCGTCACGAACGCCGCGATCGCCTGCCCCTTGATCTCGTGAGCGCGGCCGACGACGGCGGCCTCCGCGACGTGCGGATGATCGACGAGCGCGCTCTCGACCTCCATCGTCCCGATGCGATGTCCGGCGACATTGATCACGTCGTCCACGCGGCCGAGCAGCCAGAAGTACCCGTCCGCGTCGCGCTTCGCGCCGTCGCCGGTGACGTAGACGCCGGTGCCCCATTTGTTCCAGTACTGGCGTACGTAGCGATCCGGGTCGCCGTAGATTCCGCGCAGCATCGACGGCCACGGCTTCGTGATCGCCAGCAGTCCGCCGCCGACGTCGATCGTGTCGCCGCGCTCGTTCCGGATTTCGGCGGAGATGCCGGGAAACGGCTTCGTCGCAGAGCCCGGCTTCAGCGTCGTCGTCCCTGGGAGGGGCGTAATCATGATTGCGCCGGTCTCGGTCTGCCACCACGTGTCGACGACCGGACACCGCTCGCCGCCGATGAAGCGGTAGTACCAGACCCAGGCTTCGGGATTGATCGGTTCGCCGACGGACCCGAGCAGGCGCAGAGACGTCAGGTCGCGCTTCTTCGGCCAGTCCGTGCCCCATCGCATGAATGCGCGAATAGCTGTCGGCGCGGTGTAGAAGATCGTCACGCCGTACCGCTCGATGAGCGACCAGAACCGATCTTTCTGCGGCCAGTCGGGCGCACCCTCGTACATCAGCACTGTCGCGCCGTTCGCGAGCGGGCCGTACACGACGTAGCTGTGTCCGGTCACCCAGCCGATGTCGGCGGAGCACCAGTAGACGTCTTCGTCCTTGAGATCGAAGACGAGCTTCGTCGTCGCGTACGTGCCGACCAGATAGCCGCCCGTCGTGTGCACGATGCCCTTCGGCTTCCCCGTCGTCCCGGACGTATAGAGGATGTAGAGCATGTCCTCGGCGTCCATGGGCTCGGGATCGCATTTCCCCGGGGCGTCCTTCATCAGGTCGTGAAACCAGAGGTCCCTTCCCGGCTTCATGACGACGCCGTCCACCGGCGCTGCGCCGCGCTGCACGACGACGACGGCCGTGATTGACGGCGTTCCCCCGGCGGCTTCGACCGCTTCGTCCGCGACTTTCTTCAGCGCGACGATCGATCCGCGGCGATACCCGCCGTCCGCCGTCACCAGCACCTTGCACTGTGAGTCGTTGATGCGATCGCGCAGCGATTCCGCGCTGAAGCCGCCGAAGACGACGCTGTGGATCGCGCCGATGCGGGCGCAGGCCAGCATCGCGATGGCCAGCTCGGGAATGAGCGGCAGATACAGCGCGACGCGATCGCCCTTCTTCACGCCGAGCGATTTGAGAACGTTGGCGAACTGCGAGACCTGCCGGAAGAGATCGAAATAGGTGAGCGTGCGGCGGTCGCCGGGCTCGCCTTCCCAGATCAGCGCCGCCTTGTTGCGCCGCGCGCCGCGAACGTGGCGGTCGAGGCAGTTGACGCTCGCGTTAATCCTGCCGCCGACGAACCATTTCGCGTGCGGCGGCCGCCAGTCGAGGACCTTGTCCCACTTCCGCGACCACTCGAGCTCGTCCGCGTAGGATGCCCAGAACGCCTCGGGATCGCTCCCAGCGTCCGCGTAGATGCGATCGTCGCGCACGAGCGCGTGCTTCTGGAATTCGGGAGGCGGAGGGAACGTGCGGTCTTCCCGCAGCAGATCCGCAAACTCAGCGGTCTTCTGGTCGGCCATGCGGCCGATTCTATCTCTACCCGCCGAGCGCCGAGAGTCTGGCGCGGACCTGCGTCACCAGCTCGGGATGCGCGATCGTGCCCCAGCGGAGGAAGAGACGGTAGTGCTCGATGGCCGTCGACGCGTCGCCGTTTTCGTCGGCGACGACGGCCAGGTTGTAATGCGAGCCGGCGTTCCGCGGGTCGATCTGCACGGCGCGGCGGAGCAGGTCGCGGGCGTCGGCGGCCCGGCCGGCGAGGCGATCGGCAAGCGCGAGATTGACGAGCGATTCGACGTTGCGCGGATCGGACGCGAGCGCGACGCGGAATTCCGCCATCGCCGCTTCCTGACGATTCGCGTGCAGGAGCGTCACACCGAGGTTGTTGTGCGCCTTCACGTGCCGCGGATCGATCGCGATCGCGCGCTGGAACTGCTTGATGGCCTCGTCGCTCTGCCCGTTCGACTCGTACAGCAGGCCGAGATTGTTGTGCACCTCCGCGCTCGCCTCGTGCTGCTCGAGCAGCCCCCGGTACTGCGTCAACGCGGCGTCGAAGTCGCCGATGCGCTGGTAGTAGAGCGCGAGCGCGAAATGGTCCTGGGGCGGAGGCGCCGCAACCGGCGCTGTGACCGCCGGCGTCGTAGCTGACGGCGAGACGGGCGGCGGCGGGGCGGGGGTGCTCCTGGGCTTCCGCACAGGCGGATTGCTGCGCGCCACTCTCGGCGCCTCGGGTTTCGGCGGCTCAGGTTTTGTCTTCGGTTCGTGCACCGGCGCCGTTTCCGGGGGTGGACGCCGAATCGGTTCGATCGGGGGCGTCACGGGCGGCGGCGTCACGGCCGGCGCAGGGGGCGGAGCCGGCTTCGGCGACGGCGGCAACGCCGGCGGCGCGACGGGTTTCGGCGCTCCCGTCGGCGGAGCCGCGGGTTTCGGTGTGCTGGGCGTCGAGGACGGAGGCGGAGCCGGAGTCGACAGTCTGGGACGCTGCGCCGCCGCCTGTTTGCCGGCCGGCGCGGGCGCCGCCGGAATCAATTCCAGAATGGTAGCGACGACGACGAACCCGAGGAACAGGAACAGCAGGCCGTTGACGATGACGCGCCCGACCGACGGTCCGCTGCCGGGCACGCCGTGGCGCGGATAGCCGAGCATGGCCAGCACCGAATCGGTGCGCGCCGTCCGTTCGCCGTACTCGTCGTAATGGTCTCCGCTGTCGTCCGATCGGCGGCGAAGCGCGTCGAGGATCGTGCTCACGGGGTTGTGCCGCCGGCGGCGCTGCCGCCGCCGGCCGCGCCAGCTCCGACCACGTGCGCGTCCAGCTGCGGGGCGGCGGCGTTGATCCGCGCGGCATCGCGGCGGGCCATCTCGGGATCAGTGTACGCCCCCGCCAGAACCCGCTGCCAGTGGCCCTGCGCTCCGAGGTCGATGTCCGCGTAGAAGACCTGGAAGCCCGACGTCTCGAGCCAGTCCGTCATCGCGCGGAGTCCCTCGGTGGACGCCGCCGCGCCGACCGGATACGTGCCCACGAGAAGCGTCAGCGCCGCCTCGCGCGGCAACTGGCGGGACGCCGCCGCCGCAGCGGGGCGCGAACGGACCGAC
>DASQHH010000425.1:0-3399 GCA_035632195.1 Vicinamibacterales bacterium | reverse complement strand
GGAGACGCGACGCCCGCCCAGCGCGGCCACCTGTCTGCGCTCTTGGCACCGTAACCAGCCGTGACCGATATCCGCGAATCCAGCTTTCTGCTCGACCCGGAGCAGACGGCTGAACAGAAACGCCGCCGAGAGCGCCTGTTCCACGTCGTCGAAGTGCCGTCGCTTCGCCTGCTCGGCTTCGCGCTCCTGACCGTGCTCGTGTGCGTGCACGAGTGGCTCGCGCGGCCGGCGTGGAGCTGGCGGCTGCCGCTCGAAGTAGCGGGCGGTCTGTTCGCCTATGCGCTGGCGTCATGGCTCGTGCTGCGGCTGTTCTACGAGAGCGTGCGCGTCAACCTCGGCATCGTCTTCCTGGCCGTCGATCTCTTCGCCTTCGCCTGGGTCATCTACATGACCGGCGGCGATCAGAGCTGGCTGCTGTTCCTGATGCTGATGCGCGTCGCCGATCAGGCGAACACGAATTTCAGACGCGCGCTCGCATTCGGCCATCTCTCGGTCGGCGTGTACGTCGCGCTCGTCGCCTACCTGGCGTTCGTCGAGCACCGGCCGATCGCATGGCCCGCCGAAGCGTTCAAGGCCATCCTGCTCTACGCCGGCAACCTGTACATCGCCCTGACGGCGCGGGCGGCCGAACGGCTGCGCGCGCGGATGGTCGGCGCGATCCGGCTGGCGCGAGACCTCGTCGCGCAGCTGAAGGGGCAGTCGACGGAACTCGACGAAGCGCGCCGCCAGGCGGAGGAATCCAGCCGGACCAAGAGCGAGTTCCTCGCCAACATGAGCCACGAGATCCGCACGCCGATGAACGGCATCATCGGCGTGACGACGCTGCTGCTCGACAGCGACCTGACGCAGGAGCAGCGGGAGTCGCTGAAGCTGGTGCAGGCGTCGGCCGACGCGCTGCTGCGCGTCATCAACGACATCCTCGACCTGTCGAAGATCGAAGCCGGGCGCCTCACCGTCGAGCCGCTGGCGTTCACCCTCCGGGCGCAGATCGACCGCTGCATCAAGACGCTCGCGTACCGCGCCCACGAGAAGAACCTGTCGCTGATGGCCGAAGTCGCGCCGGACGTGCCGGACGAACTGGTCGGCGACTGGCTGCGGCTGCAGCAGATCCTGATCAATCTGATCGGCAACGCCCTCAAGTTCACGGAGAAGGGCGAGGTCGCGCTTCGCGTCGACGCGCAGGAGCGCACCGCGGACGCCGTCCTCGTGCACTTCGCCGTCCACGACACCGGCATCGGCATTCCGGCCGCCAGGCAGTCCGCAATCTTCGACGCGTTCACGCAGGGCGACGGCTCGACGGCGCGCAGCCACGGCGGGACCGGTCTGGGCCTGACGATTTCGCGCCGGCTCGTCGAGATGATGAACGGCACGATGTGGGTGGAGAGCGAGCCCGGCCGCGGATCGACATTCCATTTCACTGCGCGCCTCGGGCTGCGGCGCGTCGGGGCCGCCCACACGACCGTTCCGGCCGCGATACCGGAGGTCGGCACACTGCGAATCCTGCTCGCCGAAGACAACGTCGTGAACCAGTTCCTCGCGGTCAAGCTGCTGTCGAAGCAGGGCCACGCGGTCGAGGCGGTGGCGAGCGGGCAGGCCGCGCTCGACGCCATCGCGCGCGCGCCGTTCGACCTCGTCCTGATGGACCTGCAGATGCCGGAGATGGACGGCTTCGAGGCGACCGCCCGCATCCGCGACCGCGAGCGCGGCAACGGCGCCCACCTGCCGATCATCGCGCTGACCGCCAACGCCATGGTCGGCGACCGCGAGCGGTGCATCGACGCCGGCATGGACGGCTACGTGTCGAAGCCGATAGACATCCGCCTGCTGACCGACGAAATAGCGCGCGTACAGCAAGGCTCAAAATAGGACCAACAAGATAGAATCTTGTGCCTTGAGACTTGCGCCCTGAGATTTGTATGAGCATCGGTTTCGATACGCGACGCGTCGGAGATATCGCGGTGGTCCGTATCAGCGGCCGCATCGTCGAGGGCGCCGAATCGGCGGCGCTGCAGAAGCACCTGGACGGGCTGATTCCGTTCGGCCCGCACATCCTGCTGAACCTCGAGGCGGTGGACTTCCTCGACAGCAGCGGTCTCGGCCTGCTCGTGCGGTACCTGACGCGCACGCGCAACGCCCACGGGAACCTGAAGCTGTGCGCGCCGTCGCGGCAGATCGACGACGTGCTGCGCACCACGCGGCTATCGGGCGTGTTCGACGTGCACGCAGCCGAAGAGGAGGCGATCGCCGCGTTCTACGAGCGCAGCGATCCGTCGACCGGGTCGTTCCGCTTCCGCATCGACATCCTGTGCGTCGACTTCTCGAGCGACGTGCAGGCGTACGTCCGCGAGCTGCTCGGCCAGGTCGGCTTCGGCGTGCTGACCGCGAGCAACCTGCCGGACGGGCTCATCCTGCTGCAGGCGACGAAGCCGAAGCTCGTCGTCGTCAACAGCGATATGCGGAGCGCCCGCAGCACCCAGTCCGCCGAGCGGTTCAACCGGATCGCCGACACTCTGAAGACGGTGGAGCTCCCCTCGGGATTCTCGCGCGAGGACGCCGGGCAGGCGGGCCAGGTATTGATCGGCAAGGTGCTCGCCGCCATCGGCGCTCCCGGATCAACGACCGTGCAGTAGCTTTAGTAACTGGGCCAGACGCCGGGAGTCGCGAGCTCGACGGATCGTCCATCCGGATCGCGGAAGTAGACGCTCGTCCCGCCGCGCTCCCAGGCGACCCGGCTCTCGATCGCGATGCCGAGCTCGCGGAGGCGCGCGTCCCATCGCTCCACGTCGGCCCCGTCGATGGCGAACGCGAGGTGGCCCGGCCCGCCGGCGGTGTGCGCCGGCACGAGCCCGCCGGGCAACTGCACCGGCTCGCCCGAGAGCCCGCGCTGGAACAGGAGAAGAATCGTTCCTTCGCCCGCGTCAATCGCCACGAGCCGGTCGCTCGTCAGCATCGGCTCCGCCTGAAACAGGGACTGGTAGAAGGCGGCGCTCCTCGGCAGGTCGTCGCAGTCCAGGGCCGTCTCGAGTACGCGGCGGATCACGGGCACTGCGGATCCCGGATTTCGTCCTGCCGATTGACTGCCGCGACTCACGATTGGTGACAACGCAACAGCAACAATCTCAAATCCTCAATCAATCCGCAATCCGCAATCCGCGTTCCGCAATCCGCATTACACCGGCGTCGTACAGAATCGGCAACGCCTCGCCTTGATCGGAATCTCGCTCAGGCACTCCGGACACACTTTCGTCGTCGGATCCGGCGGCGCCTCGCCACGATTCATCCGCGCGATAATCGTGTTCATCGGAACGACGATCAAGAAATAGATCGCCGCCGCGACCAGCACGAATGAGGTGGCCGCGTTCAGGAAGTCGCCGACGAGCAGCGCGCTGCCGTTGACGG
>DASQHH010000424.1:0-3359 GCA_035632195.1 Vicinamibacterales bacterium | reverse complement strand
AGGGAGGACATTCCTGCCCAGGATCGGCTTGCCGGGCGGTTCGCTCCAGCGACCCACTACGACGCCATCACCTGCAAAACGATGCCCGGGATGACCTGCTGGTCGACGTGGTCGCCGCGGCTCGGCATCGCCTACGATCTGTTTGGCGACGGCAAGACAGCGCTGAAGGCGAGTTTCGGCCGCTACCAGCGGCCCGACGCCAGCACGTTCGCGAACCAGTTCAACCCGGTCGCGCTGGCGTTCGAAAACCGCACCTGGACCGACACGGACCGGTCGGGGCTGAACCTGCCGACCAACGGCGACGGCATCGCCCAGGACAACGAAATCGGTCCGAGCGGCAACCCGAATTTCGGGAAGATCACCAACCGCACACTCGACCCGAACTTCGCGCGCGAATACAACCAGCAGTTCAGCGCCGGAGTCCAGCACGAGCTCAGGCCCGGCATGGCCATGACCTTCAACTGGTACCGGCGCACGCTCTACAACACCCAATTCAGCGACGACTACAGCATCAACGCCGTGTACCAGGGCCCGAATGCCAACTGGTCGCCGGTGACAATCGTCAATCCGCTGAACGGCGAGTCGATCACGGCGTTCCAGATCAACCAGAACAAGTTCGGCGTGGTGCCGGACATTCACCTCAGCACGTTCACGGACACGAACACGCGCCGGAACATCTACAACGGATTCGAGCTCGGAACGAGCGCGCGGCTCCCTCGCCGTACGCTGCTGTTCGCCGGATGGACGTTCGAGAAGACCGTCGACGTCGCGTGCAATTCGACGGACAATCCGAACACCTTCCGGTTCTGCGATCAGAGCGGCAATTCCCTGCTGGGCGAGCCTGCCGTCCAGATCCCGTACGTGCACGAATTCAAGCTCAATGGCAACCTGCCGCTGTGGTACGGCTTCGAGATCAGCGCGTCGTTGCAGAGCTATTCCGGTGCGATCAAGGCGGCGGGCGGCGGCCTGAGCTGGACGGTCAGCCGCGGCAGCACGCGATACCCGAGCGACTGTTCGGTGCCCGGCTGCACACCTGGAGCCGTCGTCCTGCCGTCACGCTTCCCTGGCGATCCGGCGATCACCGTGCAGTTGGCGGCGCCCGGCACGCGGTACGAACCGCGGTGGAATCAGCTGGACTTCACCGTTCGGCGGATCTTCAAGTTCGGCACCAGGCAGGTCCAGGCGCAAGTCAACTTCTTCAACTTCCTGAACGCGAATCCCGTCCTCACCGAAGGCACGTCGCTCGGCAGCAACGTGTCAATCGCGCCGTACTTGTCCACGGACCCGAACAGCGGTGGGACGCCCCTGAGCATCCTCCAGCCGCGCATCATTCAACTGGGGGCGCAGTTCAGGTTTTGAGCATCTCGCGCCGAACGTTCATCAAAGGCGCCGGGGCGACAGTCGCCCTGGCGCCGGGAATTCGACTGGCTGCGCAGGCGGCCGGCAACGCGCATCCCGCTCTGTCAAGAGTGGACCGGACGTTCCTGCCCAGCGCATCGGAAGTCCGCTCGTGGCACGCGATCAAAGACTCGAAGGGCGGGCCGACGTTGACCGGCAGCCCGTCCTGGCACAACTACCTCGACATGCTCGAGAAGGAGTGGCGGACCTTTGGCGTCCGCGACATCTTCCGCAACCCGATCCGCTACACGCGCTGGTACACGACGGAGTTCCCGGACGACTCGAACTGGTCGCTGCACGTGGACGGGCGGAAGATCCGCGTCGCGAACTATGGCTGCAACTCCGGCCAGACGCCCGACGGAGGCGTCACGGGCGAGCTTGTGGTCTACACAGCCGGCATGCCGGATGACGCGCTGCGCGGCAAAATCGCCGTCATCGTGAAGAGCCCGTCGCCGGGCCTCAGCAGAGGGCTGGACGACTACGAATACCTCTCGAACGCCGACACGTTCCGGAATCCGCTCAAGCCCTACGACGATCAGAAAGCGCTGAGCCCGTTTCCCATCATGGGGCTTGGCGACGCGCAGGAGACCCTGATCAGGGCCGGTGCCGCGGGCGCACTCATCGCGATGTCGCTTCCGTTCGAGGCGACGACGGGGTTGTACACGTTTGGCGTGCCGGCGTTGCACCAGATGCCGACGCTGTATCTCGATCGCGACACCGGCGCCGAGATCGCGGCCGCGGCCGGCAAACGGGCCACGCTGAGGCTCATCGCGCAGACGGAAGAGGCCGAAGGATACCAGCTGTTCGGGTACTTGCCCGGCCGGGACTACGGCACGCGGGACGACAGACAGATCCTGCTGATCACGCACACGGACGGCCCGTCCATCTCGCAGGAGAACGGCGCCATCGGGATTCTGTCGGTGGTGAAGTACTTCTCGCACATTCCGCAGGCCCGGCGTCCACGCAGCCTGATGCTCTTCTACGATTGCCGTCACTTCATGCCGGGCATGGAGCGGGCATTCGCGAACGCCGACTACGCCGCGAGCCACCCCGACGTGTACGGCAAGGTGATCGCCGCGATCGGCATCGAACATCTCGGGCAGACGAACGTCGAGGAGGTCAACGGACAGCCCTTCCACCGGACGAAAGTCGCCGACGTGACGACGGTGTACGTGACGAACAACGCGCACATGGTGGATGTGTGCATTGCGGCGGTGAAGGACAACCACGTGCCGCGCACGCAGGTGCAGTGCCCGGGACGCAAGGGCCTTCACGGCGGCGAACAGGGGCCGTGGTACGGCCTCGGCTCGATCGCCAACCGCAATCACATTCCGGGCACCGCCGTCATCGGCGCACTGACCGGATACTGGACGTCAACGGCGCGGCTCGAGACTCTCGACGTCAATCTGTTCCTGACGCAGATGGCGTCAGCGAGCCAGATGTGCGGTTCTCTGATGCTGGCGGATCTCGAATCCATCAAGTCCATCCAGGGGGCGCGATAACCCGCTTGCCTCGGCGGTGCGGCTCGGCGGGAATCTGAGCTCGAGTTGGGCCCTGATCAGAAGGCCGAACTCGATCGACGTTGGGCCGAACATCTCGCCAATCCTGAGTCTGCGATTTCCTGGAAAGAAGTTCGTCGCAATTTGCGCGACGGGAAGTGGCCCGCAAGCCTGTTTTCCGGCCGCAGGCTGACCAAGAAGCGCAGTCCGCTCGTCAGTGGTACGAGGCCCCGCGGCCCGGCCTCGGCGCGCAATTTGCGGACGCAATCGACGAGGCGATTGAGCGCATCGCAACCAATCCTTTGGCCTTCCCTGCAGTGTGCGCACGATCGGTCGGACCGCCCGGTGGGGTTTGCAGCGGATCGAACGCCGCGGCTGCATGCGTGGGAGTCAGCGTCAGTGACGCCGCACCGAACAGCGACGCGTCTCGCAGAAATGCTCGTCTCGTCGACATGGCCGCAC
>DASQHH010000423.1:0-2873 GCA_035632195.1 Vicinamibacterales bacterium | reverse complement strand
CGTCACGTCGGTCGGCCGCAGCAGGGGCGGTCCCGCGATCGACAGCGCGGTCACGAAGGCGGCCGCGGCCGATCGATCGACGTGTGCCGTCCGCCGCCGGATCACCATGAGCACGACGACGAGCGATTCGCTGACGAGCAGCAGCAGTCCGGTCACGTGACCGGTGCGCGCGAAGTCCTCGAACAGACTGATCGACAGCATCGCGAACAGCGCGCCAACGAGCGCCCGGGCGCCGAGATCGCGGATGATCTCCGGCGACGGCCCCTTGCGGATCCTCATGACGGCTTCACCGTCTCGTCGACGAAGTAGGTTTCGCACGCGCGGTCGAGCAGCTCGCGCGTGATGGTGGGCGCAATGCCCCGGTACCGGCAGAGCGCATCTACCTGTTCGATCAGGTCGCGGGGATGGCACGCACGCATCGGCCGATGCAGCGGCTCGTAGTGGCGCTGCAACAGATACGTGACCATCACCTGGTGGAAATGGAGACCGCGCCTCCGGCAGTTCAGTTCGAAAATCTGAGAGAACTCTTCGGCCGTCGGATCACCGACCGCGACCTTGTATGGAATCCTGCGCAGGAATGCTTCGTCAGCAAGCGACGCGGGATCGAGGTTGGTGGCGAACACGATCAGCACGTCGAAGGGGACCTGAAATTTCCGGCCGGTGTTCAGCGTCAGGTAGTCGACGCGGCTTTCGAGCGGCACGATCCAGCGGTTGAGCAGATCCTGGGGGCGGATGCGCTGGCGGCCGAAATCATCCACGAGGAACACGCCGCCGTTCGCCTTGAGCTGGATCGGCGCTTCGTGCAGCTTCGACAGCGGATTGAACGTCAGGTCGAGCATATCGAGCGTCAGCTCGCCGCCGACGATCGCTACCGGCCGGCGGATGCGGATCCACCGGCGATCGAACTGCGGTCCGGCGATGACGCTGCCGGCCTCGGCGTCGGTCTCGACCCGTTCGTGGTTGATGGGATCGAAGAACGTGACGATTTGTCCGTCGACGTCGAGCGCGTGCGGCACGTACATGTCGCCGCCGATCGATCGGCCCATGCCTTCGCCCAGGACGGTTTTCCCGTTTCCCGGCGGGCCGTAAAGAAAGACCGCCTTGCCGGCGTTAATCGCCGGGCCGAGGCGCTCGAGAATCGGGTCCGCGACGATCAACTGCGAGAAGCCCTGACGGAGCCGCCGCTGGTCGATGTTGCCCCGCGAGGCGGCGAGCGCCTTCGTTGCGTCGACGTACGCCGCCAGCGGCACGGGCGCGGGACCGATGTAGTGGTTGACCTCGAGATACTGTTTCGCGCGGTCCCGGCCGAGATCCGTCAGCGCGTAGCGGTAGGTCACCGAACCGGTTCCGCTCGCGCCCCGGACCTCGAGCAGCTTCTCGACGCGGAGCCGCTCGACGATCGCTTCCAGAATCGAGTACGGAAGGCAGGTGCGGTCCGCGAGCACCTGGCCGGTCGATTCGCCGCCGAACAGCATCTTGACTATCAGCTGCTCGATCTGTTCCGGCGCCAGCCCGGTGTCGGGCAGCGCATGCGGCGCCGGCGGCGCCTGCAACGATGTCGCGTGGGGCCTCATCCGCTCGACATTGGTGTCAATACGCGCCGCCTGTGCCACGGCCGTCATTTCTTCACCATCGGCACCAGCACCTGGACGAACTTGATCGCCGCGGGACCGATCGTGACGACCCAGATCGCAGGGAAGATGCAGAACACGAGCGGGAAGACCATCTTGACGCCCGTCTTCGCCGCCGCCTCCTCGGCGCGCTGGCGCCGTTTCGTGCGCAGCGTGTCGGAGTGCACGCGAAGCGACTGCGCCACGCTGGTGCCGAACTTGTCGGTCTGAACCAGCATCGCGACCAGCGAGGAGATGTCGTCGACGCCCGTGCGCTCGGCGAGATTCCGCAGGGCATCGGCGCGCCCCTTGCCCGCGCGCAGCTCGAGGTTAATCAACCGCAGCTCCTCGGCCAGCTCCGGGTGCGCGTGTGTGAGCTCGTCGCTGACGCGCATGATGGCCTGGTCGAGACCGAGACCTGCTTCGACGCTGACGACGAGCAGGTCGAGCGCGTCCGCGAGTCCGAGGCGGATGCGATGCTGTCGTCGCGCCACCATCCGCTTCAGCGCCATCGTCGGCACCAGATATCCGAGGCCGCACGCGGCAAGCGCGGTCATGAGGTTGGGACGCATCAGCACCGGCGTCGCGAACACGACGAAGCCGAGAAGCGCGAGCCCCAGGCGGATGCCGAAGAACACGATCACGGCGTCGGTTCCGCGGTAGCCCGCTGAGATGAGCAGTCGGCGGAGCTTGCCCATCTCCGACGGCGACTTCGGCGCGACGTTGCCGATGCGCTTCAATGCCGCCGCCATGGCGCGCTGATAGTCGACGTCCGGCTCCTGCGGAATCGCCGAGGCGCCGGTCACCTCTCCGAGCCGCTGCTCGATGGCGCTGCCGCCCGCTGGCGCAAGGACCATCGCGGCAATCGCGACCACGAGAAGGCCGAAAAGAAATGCGAGCGCGGGAATGAGGATCATGGCGGTCTACACCTCGATCTTGATGACCTGGCGGATCCAGAAGTAGCCGATCGTCTGCATGACGATCGCGATGACAAGCATCACCTGCCCCATGTGCTCTTTGAACAGGAGGTTCATGTGATCGGGGTTGATGAACGACAGCGCGATGCCGAGCGCCGCCGGGAGGCCGAGCAGCACGTAGCCCGTGAAGCGGCCGTGCGCCGTGTGGACCCGGACCTGGCGGAGAATCTTGAATCGTTCGCGGACGACATGCGCGAGGTTGTCGAGAATTTCCGCGAGGTTGCCGCCGGTATCCCGCTGGATCATCACGGCGGTCACAAAGAACCGGACGTCGAGCAGCGGCACG
>DASQHH010000422.1:0-10824 GCA_035632195.1 Vicinamibacterales bacterium | reverse complement strand
GTCCGCGGTGACGCGTTGCGGTGCGACCGCCGGTGGCGCCGACGGAACCGGCTGCGTGGGCGACGCCTGCTCGCCAGGCACGTCGCTCTTCGGCACCGGGCGCTCCTCGATCGGAAACACCGGTGCGCCGGTGTCGCGATTGAGCACGTACAGAAACCCGGTCTTGTTGCCCTGAACCACGACGGGTACCGAACGGCCGTTGCGAACGATCGTCGCCAGCATTGGCGGCGCCGCGCTGTCGTAGTCCCAGAGATCGTGATGGACGAGCTGAAAGCCCCACGCCATTTCGCCCGTCTGCGCGCGCAGCGCCACGACGGAGTTCGCCCACTTGTTGTCGCCGGGACGCAGGCCCCCGTAATAGTCCGGGCTCGCGCTGCCGGTCGGCACGAACACGAGGTGGCGCTCGGGATCGACCGCCATCACGGACCACGCGTTGGCGGCACCGGTCTGGACATTGTTTACTCCGGGGGCCCCTGCCCCCCGGTCGACTTCGCTTCCCGGCAGCGGATTCCACGACCAGCGCAGCGCGCCCGTGCGCGCGTCGAACGCGCGGACGACGCCGGACGCCATCTTCGCGCGCGCGTTGTCGTTGATGCCGGAGCCGACGACGACGATGTCGTCGACGACCGCGGGCGGCGACGTCATGTGGTACGTGCCGGGCTGGTAACCCGGGATGTCACGGAGGCTGACGCTGCCGCCGTTGCCGAAATCGCCGCACGGCTTGCCGGTCGCCGCGTCGAGCGCGACGAGCCGCGCGTCGTTCGTCGCCTCGTACAGGCGCCGCCGGCAGGACTCTCCGGCGCGGCGGCCGGCGTCCAGCCATGTCGCGACTCCGCGATTGATCAGGCCGTCGCCGTAATCGGCGTGGAGATCGATCTTCGGATCGTACGTCCACCGCTCGGCGCCGGTGCCCGGGTCCAGCGCGATGACGCGGTTGAACGCCGTCGTCAGGAACAGCGTGCCGTCGACCACGAGCGGCGTCGTCTCGAAGCCGCTGCGCGGCGTGCCGGCGCTGCCGTCGGAGACGTCGTGGGTGTGGTACGTCCACGCGACCGCGAGCCGGCTGACGTTGGCCCGTGTGATTTGCGCGAGCGGGGAGAAGCGCGTGCCGCCGGCGTCGTGTCCGTACGCGGGCCAATCACCGGCCGGCGGCGTCGGGGCCTGCGCCAGCAGAAACATCACCAGCCAGATTGAATGCGCCCTCGCTGTCGCCGAACCGGTCCACATCGTTGCACCCCAGTGTGTGCAGGATACTGAGCATTACGTTCGCGAGTGGAGTCTGGTTCGGCGCCTTCAGGTGGAGGCCGCCCGGGAGCAGAGCGCCGGCCCGGCCGACGACAAAGAACGGCACGCGCTTGTGATTGTGCTCGTTCGAATCGCCCATCGCCGAGCCGTAGAGCAGCAGCGTGTTGTCGAGCAGCGTCCCGCCGTCATCCGCAGGGAGCCGTCGAAGACTCTCGAGGAAGTACGGGATGAGGCTCACGTGGAAGGTGTTGAGCTTCGCGAAGTCGACGATCTTCGACGCTTTGCCGCTGTGGTGCGACGTCGAATGGAACGCTCCCTTGAAGCCGCTCTCGGGATAGACGCGGTTGGAGCTGTCGCGGCCAAGCTTGAACGCGAACACGCGTGTGACGTCGGATTGGAAGGCGAGCGCCTGCAGGTCGAACATCAGCTTCACGTGCTCGGAGAAGGAGTCGGGAATGCCGGCCGGCGCGTCCGGCAGGTTGCGCGGCTCGCCGCTGCGATTGAACTTCTCGACGTTCTGAATCCGCCGCTCGACCTCGCGAACGTTGTCCAGATAATCCGCCAGGCGCGCCCGATCGCGAGCGTCGACGCGGCGCATGAGTCGATCGGATGATGCAAGGATCCAGTCGAGGATGCTCTTATCGTCGGGTGTCCGCCCGGCGGCGCCGAACAGCTGGTCGAAGACCGCGCGCGGATCGCGCAGCATCGGCAGCGGCTGCGTCGGCGATGCCCAACTGATCGAGTCGGTGTAGACGCACGAATAGCCGAAGCCGCACTTGCCGCCCTGGTCGACCGGCTCGATGGAGAGCTGCATCGACGGGATCGGCGTCTCGCTGCCGATGCGCTGCGCGTAGATCTGATCCAGTGACGTGCCGGCTTTGACGTCCGCGCCGAGCGTCTGCCGCGGATGCGCCTGCGTGAGGAAGACGGCGCTGGACCGCGCGTGGTCGCCGCCGATTTCCTTCGCGGTGAAGGGCTCCGCCGGATCGCAGTCGCAGTTGGTGACGATCGTCAGGCGATCCCGGAACGGCTCGAGCGAGCGGAGGCTCGTCGGCGCGAGGTCGAAGCCGCGGCCGGTGGCGGCCGGGGACCACAGGTGCAGCTGCCCGCCGATCTCCGCGCTGCCGGCAGCGCCGTGCACCATCTCCACGCATACGAGCCGCATCGAGTTCAGAGCGGCCTGCGCGCCCACGGGCCGCATCGCGTCCAGGAACGGCAGCGCGATGGCGGCGCCGGCGCCGCGCAGCAGGGCGCGCCGCGACAGCGGCGTCATTGCTGCGGCTTCCGTTCCTTGAGGCGCTCGGCCGTCCAGGGGATGTGCGCGTGGCCCGTGACGTCCGCCTCGCCTTCCAGCGTCCCGTCGTCCCGGATCTTTCCAGTCAGTGTGACCGTCGTCGGCGTTTCAGCGTGCTCGACGGTGCCGGAAAGCGTGAAGGCGCCGTCGGTCAGCTGGCCTTTGAGCGGCACCTCGACCTGCGTGTCGAAGTTCTGCGTCGGCAGCGCGATGGTCCCGGTCAGGGTGCTGCCGTCGTGTTTCAGCACGAGCGGCACGGGAATGACGTGACCGGCGTTCAGGCGCACGGTCCACGTGCCGGTGATGTCGGGCGTTGCGGCGGCGGCGAGAAGCAGAGCGGCAAGGATCGCTTTCATCGGACCTCCATTGCCGACGCTACCTGAGCGCCACTGAACGCTTTCTGAACGCGTCGTTCAGCGGCTGTTCAGGTTCGGTGGCGATAAAGCAGCTTCAGCCTCTGAGGTCCTGGCGTGGCAATTGCGACGGTCAACTGCGGAGGTTGACCATGAAGCGTCTGATCTCAGCCTTTCTGATTACGGCAGCGTCGACGCTGGCTGTGCCGGCAATCGTCTCGGCCGCCCCCGCCGGCGCGGAAGGTGACGGCGCCCGCGTCGTGATCCGCGTGTACGACCCCTATCGCCACGACTACCACAGCTGGGACCGCGACGAGCAGCGCGCATATCGCGAGTATCTGGCCGCGCGTCACCGCCGCTATGTGTCGTACCGGCAGCAGCGCGCCGCTGAGCGCCGCGCATACTGGAGGTGGCGCCACGAGCGTGAAGAGCGGATCGAACACGAGCGGTAACCGCGGGCTGATGCGCCCAGCCCTGAAGGGCTGGGCTACACTTGACGGATGCGCGGTCTGCTGCTTGCCGTTGTCGTGTCGAGCGGCTGCGCGACCGCGCTCCATTCCGTCCATCCGCTCTCGGCGCGCCCGCCGGACGACGCCGACGTCGTTCACGTGCTCAACCGGATGACGTTCGGTGCGCGCGCGGCGGACGTCGATCGCGTGCGCGCGATGGGCATCGCGTCGTACATCGACGAACAGCTGCATCCGGAACGGATTCCCGACGCGGCGGTCGCGTCGCGTCTCGCTGCCGCCGAATCGGCGACGATTCCTCCCCGATCATTCGCGGTCGACTACTACAAGCCGATGGTGGCCGCGCGCCAGGAGATTGCGGCACAGGAGCGCGCGGGCCCAGTGTCGGTGCGGCCCGCGTACCTGCGCTGGCGTCTGCTGCCCATCGCGGCCGTGTCGCTGCCGGGCGGGCCGCGCCCGCCGGCCATCGTGCAGCAGCCGGCGGTGACACCGGAGGAGGCCCGCTTCCAGTACGCGAACCAGCGCGCGTTCGAAGCGCTGCAGGCCGACAAGCTTCTCCGCGCCGTCTACAGCGAGCGTCAGCTCGAGGAAGAGCTGACCGATTTCTGGTTCAACCATTTCAACGTCGACGCAAGGAAGATCGAGGAGCGGCCGGTCACGGCCGCGTACGAGCGCGACGTCATCCGGCCGCACGTGCTGGGGCGTTTCCGCGATCTGCTGGAGGCGACCGCGAAGAGTCCCGCGATGCTGTTCTATCTGGACAATTGGCTGAGCGCCGCATCGGGGACGGAGGTCGGCAGTCCGGGTAAACGACCTCCGTCCCCGGCGTCGCGCGGCCTGAACGAGAACTACGGCCGCGAACTGCTCGAGCTCCACACGCTCGGCGTCGACGGCGGTTACACCCAGCGCGACGTCGTCGATGTGGCGCGATGCTTCACGGGTTGGACGATGACCGATCCGCACGACGGGCTGGGATTCGCCTTCAAGCCCGGCATGCACGACAAGGCTGCGAAGCGCGTCCTGGGTCACCGTATCAAGGCCGGCGGCGGAATGGGAGACGGCGAAGCGGTGCTCGACATCCTCGCGCGTCACCCGTCGACGGCGCGGTTGATCGCGACGAAGCTGGTCCGGCGGTTCGTATCGGACGAGCCGCCGCAGCCGCTGGTCGACCGCGCCGCGAGGACGTTCCGCCGCACCGGCGGCGACCTTCGTGAGGTCATGCGCACGATCCTGACGTCGCCGGAGTTCTTCGCGGCCGACGCGCGCCGCGCGAAGGTGAAAGCGCCGTTTGAATACGTCGCAAGCGCACTGCGGGCGACCGGTTCGGACGTACGTGATCCGCGGCCGTTCGTCAATACGATCGCGTCGCTCGGGGAGCCGCTGTATCAACAGCAGCCGCCAACGGGCTATCCTGACTTCGCGCGAACGTGGATCAACACGGGCACTCTCGTCGCGCGGCTCAATTTCGCGCAAGCGTTCGCCGGCAACGGATTGAACGCTTCGTCGTCGGATCGGAATCGCGCCGAAGCGGATCTTCGCCGGCTGCTTCCGGACGTGGAGCAGGCCGATCCGTCGCTGCCGGCGCCGCGCCGCATCGCGCTGCTCCTCGGCTCGCCCGCCTTTCAACGGCGATAGCGATACAATCGTCCGGATGAATCTCGCCGGTGTCTTCGCTCCTCTGCCCACCCCGTTCGACGATCAGGATCGCGTCGACACCGCGCGGCTGACGAAAGCCATCGCGCGCTGGGTGACGACGCCGCTGACCGGGTTCGTCGTCCTGGGCAGCAACGGCGAAGCGGTGATGCTGGACGACTTCGAGTCCGATCGCGTCGTCGTCGCCGCCAGGGAAGCGGTGCCTCGCGGACGGCCCCTGATCATCGGCACCGGCCGGGAGTCGACGCACGCGGCGATCAAGGCCTCGAGGCGCGCAGCCGAGCACGGTGCCGATGCGGTGCTCGTCCGCACGCCTGGGTTCTTCAAGAATCAGATGACCGGCGAGGCGTTCGTTCGCCACTACACCGCGGTGGCGGACGCCTCGCCGGTGCCGGTCCTGCTCTACAACTTCACTGCGCTGACGGGCGTCAACCTGCAGCCAGCGCCGGTCGCGAAACTCGCTCTTCACCCGAACATCATCGGGATGAAGGAGTCCGGCGGCGATGTCGGCGTCATCGCGGATCTCGTGAACGGGACGCCGAAGGGATGGAACGTCCTCGCCGGCACGACAGGGACGTTCTATGCGGCGCTCTGCGTCGGCGCAGTCGGCGGCGTCTTGGCCGTCGCGTGTGTTCTGCCCGACGCGTGCGTTCGGCTGTTTGAGCTGACGAAGAACGCGAAGCACGACGCGGCTCGCGACCTGCAGCGCCGCCTGATGCCGATAACACGGCTGCTCGGCAACGCGCACGGCGTACCCGGATTGAAAGCCGCGTTGAAAATCGCCGGCTACGACCTCGGTCTTCCACGCCCGCCCCTTGCGCCGGTCGATGACGCGGCGGTTGCCGCGCTCCGCTCCGCGATCGACGCGCTTTCGAACGTCGCGAGCCCCGCCTGAAGTCTGGCAGCGCGATTGCTCAGCCCGAAACGTGCACCGCGATTCGCCGTGACTTACGGTGGAATCGAGAAGTTTCTGCCATGGTGACCCGTTTCGACGATGCTAATATTTTGCCGATGCGAGCGAGCCGCGCGGCGACGGTCGAGGATCTGTACCGTACGCCCGGGAAAGCAGAGCTCGTCGGCGGCCGGCTGGTGCTGATGCCGTTTACCGGCTGCGCGCACGGCCAGGCGTCGCTCGCGATCGCGGCGTCGCTTCGCGCATACCAGCGAACGACCAGGCGCGGGTACGCATTCGGGGACAACGTCGGCTTTCTCGTTCGTCTTCCAGGCCGGCGGTCGTTCAGTCCAGACGCCGCGTTTCATTCCGGACCTCCCACCGGCCCAGCGTTCCTCGAGGGTGCCCCCGTCTTCGCCGCCGAGGTTCGCAGTCCCGAAGATTACGGCGCGATTGCGGATCGCGCGTACGCGGCGAAGCGCTCCGAATACTTTGCCTCCGGTACGCGAGTCGTGTGGGATGTCGACGTGCTGCGCGACGGATGGATCCGCGTCTATCGCGCGGACGATCCGGAGAATCCCTCCGAGTATCGGCGCGGCGGCCTCGCCGAAGCCGAGCCGGCGCTTCCCGGGTGGACGTTTCCGGTCGACGAGGCATTCATCGACTGATGACCAGGCTGCTCGCCGCGCTGCTGCTGACACTCGCGGTCGGCGTCCAGGTGCTCGAAGCCTCGGGGCGCTGGGACGCGACCTGGTCCGACGCGAACGACGAAGCGGCCATCGTCGCCGTCGTGCTCTGCGTCGGCGTCGCGATGGCGACGGCCGCCGCGCGCCTGCACGCGCGTCCGCGTCCAGCGCCGCTCTGCGGTGTCGTCGCGCGTCCGGTCGTCTGCCGCCATCGTGACGCTGGTTCGATTCGGTCTCGAACCAGCAGCAGCCCGCCCACGGCGCTGCGCGTTTAGCGCTCCTCATCTCCTACGACCGATTCAGTACTCCTGTCCTCGGGAGGAGCATGCGCAGCGTACTCATCGCAGGTCTTTTGCTTGTCGCCGTCCAGCAGACGTCGCTGAAGGTCGACGTTCGCGACGACGGACGCCCCGTGCGCGACGCGGACGTCGTCGTGAACGGGACGACCTATCACACCGCGGATGACGGCAGCGTTGTCATTCCGGTTGCGCCAGGCCAGGTCGACGTCGTCGTCGTGAAGGCGGGCTTCACGGCGGTGCAGGTGTCCGTCGATGCGGCGCCGGACCGCCAGCAGCCGATTGTCGTCGAGTTGAAACGCGACGTGACCGTTGAGGAGCACGTCACCGTGTCGGCGACGCGGACCGACCGCGGCATCGAGGATCAGCCGATGCGCGTCGAAGTCGTCGATCGCGAGGAAATCGACGAGAAGTCCATGATGACGCCGGGCGACGTCGTCATGCTGCTCAACGAGACCGGCGGCCTGCGCGTGCAGGCGACGTCGCCGTCGCTCGGAGCGGCCAGCGTGCGCATCCAGGGCATGCGCGGACGGTACACGCGGTTTCTCTCCGATGGTCTGCCGCTGTTCGGCGAGCAGGTGTCGCTCGGTCTGATGCAGATCCCGCCGCTCGACCTCGGCCGTGTCGAGGTGATCAAGGGCGTCGCGTCGTCTTTGTATGGCGCCGGCGCGATGAGCGGCGTCGTCAATCTCGTCTCGAAGCGGCCGGGCACGAAGCCCGAGCACAGCATCACGGTGAACGCCACGTCGCGCGGAGGAACCGACGCGGGGCTGTGGTACTCGACGCCGCTCAACGACCAGTGGGGGATGACGCTGACGGGCAGCGTGGACGGCCAGGCCCGCGCGGACGTGGGAGGCGACGGCTGGGCGGATCTGCCGAGATACGAGCGCGGCGTCGTGCGTCCCCGCGTCTTCTGGGACGACCACAACGGGAAATCGTTCTTCGCCACAGCCGGAGCGACGGACGAGCACCGCATCGGCGGAGCGATGCCGGGCGTCTCGCTGCCGGGCGCCGGTTCGTACATCGAGGCGCTCGATACCAGGCGCTTCGACGCCGGCGCGGCGGGGCAGATTCTCACGTCCGGCGGCACCGTCTGGAGCGCTCGCGCGTCCTGGTCGACGCAGCATCAGGATCATCAGTTCGGCGAGGTGTTCGAGCACGACGATCACGACGCCGGTTTTGCCGAGCTGACCGCGCGTCGAGCCGTCGGAGCGCACACACTGGTCGGCGGCGTCGCGATCGAGCGCGACGCCTTTCGGCCGGTCGACACTCCGCAGTTCGCGTACACGTACACGACGCCGGGTGTCTTCGTGCAGGACGACGTCGACGTCGCGAAATGGCTGGCGGTCTCCGCGAGCGCGCGCGTGGATGACCACAGCGAATTCGGGACGTTCGTCAGCCCGCGCGTCTCGGGCCTGCTGCGCGGCGGCGCCTGGTCGAGCCGCGTGTCGTACGGCACCGGGGTTTTCGCGCCGACGGCCATCACCGAGGAAACCGAAGCGGCCGGCCTGTCGCGGCTGAAGGTTGAAGGGCCGCTGAAGGCGGAGCGCGGTGCGAGCACGTCGATCGACCTCACGCGCGCCAGCGGACCGCTCTCGGCGACGGTGACGTACTTCCACTCGCGCATCCGGGAAGCCGTCGAGGTCGACCGCGATCGGTACGTGCTGCGGAATCTGGCCACGCCGTCCACCAACGACGGCGTCGAAGCGCTTTCGGTGTGGAAGACGGACGACTTCTCGTTCGTCGCCAGCTATGCGTACGTTCACTCGCGTGAGGACGGGGACAATGGCGGGCGCGTGGAGGTGCCGCTGACGCCGCGGCACAGCGTCAATCTCGACGGCGCGTGGGAGTCCGAGGAGACCGGCTGGCGAATCGGCGTCGAGTGGTACTACACCGGCGTCCAGCGGCTGGAAGCGAACCCGTATCGAACCGAAAGCGCGCCTTATACCCTCTTCGGCCTGCTCGTCGTGAAGCGGATCGGCCGGACCATGCTGTTCCTCAACGGGGAAAACCTCTTCAACGTCCGGCAGACGGACTGGGATCCGCTGGTCCGGCCTTCCCGCGCGGCCGACGGACGATGGACCGTGGACGCCTGGGCGCCGCTCGACGGCCGGGTGGTCAACGGCGGCGTCCGCGTCATGTTCTAAAGCCGCGTTATTTTGTCAGCGTGATCGTTCCGTCGATCGTCGCCGTCGAGTCGAAGCCGAACGCCGCCGGCTTCGCGATGATGTGGAACGCGTAGTTTCCGGTCGCACCCGCGAACCGTCCGGTGCCGCCGGTGATTGTGGCGGGCAGTATGCCCTCCAGATTGCCGTCGGCGTTCGGCGCGAGTCCGCCGGTGAAGCTCGCATTCAGCATGTCGCCGCTCGGGTCCACGAATACCTGCGTGCCCTGCAGTGCGAACGTCGACAGGAACGTGACGTGGGGCGACGTCATCACGAATCGCCCGGTGATGGGGGCCTGGCCGGCGCCCGTGGCGACGACGAAGACCTGATCCGGCGTCAGCGGTACCGCGCTGATCGTGCTGCCGGACCACGTGCCTTTGAACGGAACGCCGTCTGCTGCAAGCAGCGGTACGGCGGCAACCAGAATCATGAGAACGACGGACGCGAACGTACGGCGCATGCGCAATCTCCTTATGGGGGAGAGCAATCTACCGCCGAACCCGGGCTGGGGCGCAAGCTCAGCCATCTTGTTACGCCGCTGTCGTCCGAACGTCACGTCGGTCGATTAGCGTTCCCGCGCTGGAGGCTGACATGGTCCGACTGTCGATCGACGACGCGCGTTCATCGTGCGCTCATCTTCGAGGGATAGAATGCCCCGACGTTTTTCTGTGAGGTCTGCCATGAACAAGCCGCTGCCGTTCGTTGCCGCGCTGGCGATTGCCGCCGGCGCCATCTCATCCGTGGGACACGCCCAGAACTTCAAGATGGAGAAGTTCGACATCAAGGGCGACGGCGGCACCGACTATGTTGCCGCTGAGGCGGCGACCGGCCGCGTCTTCGTGTCGCGCGGCACGCACATGATGGTCGTCGACGGCGCGACGGGCAAAGTGCTCGGCGACATCCCGGACACACCGGGCGTTCACGGCGCGGGCATCGCCACGAAAGCCGGCCACGGCTTCACGACCAACGGCGGCAACTCCAACGTCACGATGTTCGACCTCAAGACGCTCGCGGTGATCAAACAGATCAAGGTCGACCAGGGCGGGCTCGACGGCATCATGTACGACGAGCCGGACGATAAGATCATCCTGACGAACCACAGCCGTCCCATCGGCACGCTCATCGCGCTCGATCCCAAATCCGGCGACATCGTCGGGACCGCGGAGCTCGAGGACACGGCGCCCGAGGGCGCGGCCGCCGACGGCAAGGGGCACATCTTCGTCAACAACGAGAGCAAGCACACGATTCAGGTCGTCGACACGAAGACGTGGAAGGCGACGGCGTCCTGGCCGCTGGCGCCTTGCCAGGGCCCGACGGGAATCGCCTACGACCGGAAGACGAACCGGATCTTCTCGGGCTGCAACAAGACCTCCGTCGTGCTCGACGCCAGCACCGGCAAGGTCGTCGCGACGATCGAGAACGGCACGCGCGTCGACGCGCTCGGCTGGGATCCGGACAAGAAGCTGATCTACATCCCGAACGGCGGCGAGGGCAACGTCACCGTCGTGCACCAGGACTCAGCGGACAAGTACACCGTCGTCGCCACCGTGCCGACGTTCGCCGGCGCGAAAACGATCTGCGTCGACACGAAGACGCACAACGTCTATCTGTTCCAGCCGGAACGTGGACCGGCGCCCGCGCCGGCGCCCGACGCGCCTCCGCCGCCCGCGGGCGGACGTGGACGCGGGCCGCAGGGCCCGGTCATCCATTCTTGGTTCATCAAGATCACGCAGTGACGTAGCGCAGGCCTTTAGGCGTGTGATGACGTAGCGC